>JAHEIG010000090.1 GCA_024639515.1 Rhodobiaceae bacterium
GCCGTGCAATGTCATCCGCAATGACAAAGCCAGCGTCGATGAGGTGCTCGCCGCCAAGCCGTCAGCGATTATTATTTCTCCCGGCCCGTGCGACCCAGATCGGGCCGGCATTTGCCTCGACCTGATCACCCAAGCACCCGAAGTCATGCCAATTTTGGGCGTCTGCCTTGGCCACCAATGTATCGGCCAAGCATTTGGCGGCCAAGTTGTAAGGGCTGGCGAAATCATGCACGGCAAGCTCAGTGATGTTTCCCATGAGGCTACTGGACTGTTCGATGGTTTGCCGACGCCGCTGCCGGTCACCCGCTATCATTCGCTGATTATCGACGAAGCCAGTATATCGGATGCGCCGTTGGCCATTACCGCGCGCAGCGAAGATGGCACGATCATGTCTGTGCGCCACACCAGCCGTCCGGTGTTTGGCGTGCAATTCCACCCAGAAAGCATCGCCACCCATAAGGGCCACGGCCTGTTGGAGAATTTTTTGAAATTGGCTAAGCTCGACATCACCGAAATAACAGAAGACCGCCATTTAGTGCTCGGTCATTAGAGGTTCTTATGGAAGCGCTCAAAGAAACGTTAAAACTGCTTTCGCAAGGCGAAACATTATCTGCCACCCAAGCCACCAAAGCATTTGAAATTTTGCTCGATGGAGAGGCGACACAGTCGCAAATTGGTGCGTTTTTGATGGGGCTGCAACAACGCGGTGAAACGGTTGAAGAAATCGCCGCTGGCGCGCAAGTGATGCGCAAAAACGCCATTCGCGTCAAAGCCCCCGACCACGCGCTCGACACTTGCGGCACAGGTGGCGATGGTGGCGGCACCTATAACATCTCAACCGCCGTAGCGATTATCGCCGCCGCTTGCGGCATTCATGTCGCCAAACACGGCAATCGGGCCTTGAGTTCAAAATCTGGCTCGTCGGAAGTGCTGGAAGCACTCGGCGTGCGGCTGGATTTATCGCCAACCGCGCTGGAGACCTGCATTCAAGAAACCGGTATCGGCTTCATGTTCGCCCCCAACCACCACGGCGCGACACGCCATGTAAACCCGTCGCGACAAGAAATTGGCTTCCGCAGCATCTTTAACCTGCTCGGCCCGCTGTCTAATCCGGCGGGTGCCAACCGCCAACTGCTCGGTGTGTTTGCCAAACAATGGGTCGAACCGCTGGCCCATGTGCTGAAAAAGCTCGGCTCAGAACGCGCTTGGGTGGTGCATGGCAGCGACGGGCTCGACGAATTAACCACCACCGGCCCCAGCACGGTTGCCGAATTGCGCAAAGGTGAGGTGTCGGTTTTTGAGGTGCATCCCGAAGATTGCGGGCTGGCCTGCGCCGACCCTGCCGATTTGGTCGGCGGTGACCCGCAACACAATGCCGAAGCCATGCGGGCTTTATTCGCCGGCCAACAAAGCGCCTATCGCGATATTGTCGTGCTCAACACAGCCGCCGCACTGCATATTTGCAACAAAGCCCAAAGCCTGAAAGAAGGCGCCGAGATGGCGGCGCTAGCGATCGACGATGGCGGCGCGCGAAAAGCTCTCGACCAGTTGGTCGAGGTCAGCCAACGGCTTGGCGGATGACGAGACAAGGTTTTATGAGTAATCAAAAAGATATTCTGGCGCATATCACCGCTTACAAGCTGGAAGAAATTGCCGCCGCCAAGGCCGCCCTGCCCTATGCCGAGGTAGAAGCGCAAGCGATTGCGGCCATGGCCGACAACCCGACACGCGGGTTTCTCGCCGCCCTGCATCGCGCCCGCGATAGCAAGCGCCCGGGCCTGATTGCCGAGATCAAAAAAGCCAGCCCGTCTAAGGGGCTCATTCGCGCCGATTTTGAGCCAGCCTCTCTGGCCCAAGCCTATGAAGCAGGCGGCGCCAGTTGCCTATCGGTGCTCACCGATACGCCGTCTTTCCAGGGCGCACCGGCTTATCTTCAGCAAGCGCGGCAAGCCTGCGCCCTGCCGGTTTTGCGAAAAGATTTCATGTATGAAGTCTATCAAGTCGCCGAAGCGCGCAGTTGGGGCGCCGATGCGATTTTGATCATCATGGCCGCCACCACCGACGAGCAAGCCGAAGCGCTTTATGCTTCGGCAAGAGAATTCAACATGGACGCGCTGTTTGAAGTGCACGACGCTGAGGAAATGCACCGCGCCTTGGCCCTATCGCCACAGCTTGTCGGCATTAACAACCGCAATTTGCGCAGTTTCGAGACCTCGCTGCAAACCAGCCGCGACCTCATGCAACTCGTGCCCGACGATGTTTTGCTGGTCAGTGAAAGCGGTATCAGCGCCGCCAGCGACGTACAAAGCCTGATGCAGGACGGGATTCCGGCGTTTTTGGTCGGTGAAAGCCTGATGCGTCAGCAAGATGTGACGACGGCGACAAAAACTTTAATCGAATCACTTTAAACCGCTTGCTCCCTCAGGCGAATGAAAGTAGAACATTAATGTTAGTGATTCGTTCTCATGCGATATGGCGCATGAAATTGAGGGAGATGGGCATGCTGACTAAAAAACAAAGCGAACTTTTGATGTTCATCAATGAACGCCTCAAAGAGTCTGGCGTGTCCCCCAGTTTTGACGAAATGAAAGAAGCGCTTAATCTGCGTTCGAAATCCGGTATTCACCGCCTCATCACAGCACTTGAAGAACGCGGATTTATTAAACGCCTGCCGCATCGCGCCCGTGCGCTAGATGTGGTGAAACTACCTGAAAATATGCAATCCAGCCTGTCAGCGCCGTCGCGCGCTGTGGCCCAGCCAATTGCCGCCAATGATGACCGCAGTGCGTCGATTGCGGTCATGGGGCGGATTGCCGCCGGCACACCAATTGAAGCCTTGCAAGAAGAAGTGAACCAAATTTCAATTCCGATTGAGATGATGCGCTCGGGCGAGCATTACGCGCTCGAAATCAAAGGCGATTCAATGATTGAAGCCGGTATCCTTGATGGTGATACAGCGATTATCCAATCCAGCCCATCGGCTGAAAATGGCGAGATTGTTGTGGCTCTGGTCGAAGGCCATGAAGCAACCTTGAAACGCTTACGCCGCAAAGGTGAGATGATTGCGCTGGAAGCCGCCAATGCGGCCTATGAAACCCGCATCTTCCGCTCTGACCAAGTGCGTGTGCAAGGCCGTCTCGTCGGCATTATCCGCAAATACTAATCATCATCTGTTTTTACTGAGCGCTTTGCCATAAGCGCGAGCGCGGCGCGTCTTTAACGACGGCAAATGCCGGCGCGTGCTCATAGAGTTCGAGGTGACGCCCTTGGCGCAATTTTGGCTGGTCGAGCAATGTCGCGCGACACGGATAAAGCGCCGTCACCAAAGGCACCGGTGAAACAGAAAGCCATGCCAGCCGCGATCATAATCACGAATAAAGGGAAAAACTGCTGGCGGGTCATGGTCTTCGGCCTGATTTTTGTGTTAGAAGGCTCTATAGACTTAGGCTGACACAGCCACCCCGCATGTGCCAGCAAATATTCGTTGAGTGACGCGCCTGAGCGCAATCATGAAAAGGTAAAAACCGGATGTCTCACGCGCCAGACCAAACCCCGCAAAACCCTCAAGTAGTGACCCGTTTCGCCCCCTCGCCGACCGGCTTTTTGCATATTGGCGGGGCCCGAACAGCCTTGTTCAACTGGGCCTTTGCCCGCCATCATGGCGGGACATTTCTGCTCCGTGTTGAAGACACAGACCGGGCGCGTTCAACCGATGAAGCCGTCGCCGCCATTCTCGACGGCATGCAATGGCTCGGCCTTGAAGCCGACGCACCGCCGGTTTATCAGCACGCCAATGCGGCCCGCCATGTAGCGGTGGTCGACGCGCTGCTGGCCAGCGGTCATGCCTATAAATGCACCTGCACCAGCGAGCAAGTCGAAGCGATGCGCGAGGCCGCGCGCGCCGCAGGCACCCCGCCGCGCTATGATGGCACTTGCCGCGATGGCGGCGCCAAGGACGACATGCCTTATGTGGTGCGCTTCACGGCCCCACAAA
>JAHEIG010000093.1 GCA_024639515.1 Rhodobiaceae bacterium
TCGGTGACCCGGGGGTTGGTAAAACCGCCATTGCCGAAGGTCTGGCGCGCAAGATCATCGAAGGTGATGTGCCCGATGTGTTGCAAGACAATGTGATTTATTCGCTCGATATGGGCGTGCTGCTGGCCGGTACACGCTATCGCGGCGACTTTGAAGAACGCCTGAAACAGGTCATGTCAGAACTTGAAGAAATGCCGGAAGCTATTCTTTTTATTGACGAAATTCACACCATCATCGGCGCTGGCGCAACCTCTGGCGGGGCCATGGATGCGTCGAATTTGCTGAAACCTGCTTTGCAAAGCGGTGGCCTGCGGTGCATGGGCTCGACGACCTATAAAGAGTTCCGTCAGCATTTTGAAAAAGACCGCGCATTGGCTCGTCGTTTCCAGAAAATCGACGTGGTCGAACCCAGCGTGCCGGATACGATTAAAATCCTGCAAGGTCTGAAAACCTATTTCGAAGACTTCCACAACATCCGCTACACCAATGATGCGTTGAAAGCGGCGGTAGAGCTGTCGTCGCGTCATATGGCCGACCGCAAATTACCGGATAAAGCGATTGATGTGATTGACGAGGTCGGCGCGGCGCAAATGTTGTTGCCGCCATCGAAGCGCAAGAAAACCGTCAGCGTGAAAGACATTGAAACAGTGATTGCGACGATGGCGCGGATCCCGCCAAAAACCGTATCGAAGGACGACACCGAAAAACTACGCGGCTTGGATGTTTCGCTGAAGCGGGTTGTGTTCGGGCAGGATAAAGCGATTGAGGCGCTGGCCGCTTCTATCAAACTGTCGCGGGCTGGCTTGCGCGAGCCGGATAAGCCGATTGGCAGCTATTTATTCTCCGGCCCCACCGGCGTCGGCAAAACCGAAGTGGCGCGTCAGCTGGCCTCAATGATGGGGGTCGAGCTTCTGCGCTTCGATATGTCGGAATATATGGAACGCCACACCGTTTCGCGTTTGCTCGGTGCGCCTCCCGGTTATGTCGGCTATGACCAAGGCGGCTTGCTGACCGATGGCATTGACCAGAACCCGCATTGCGTGTTGCTGCTCGATGAAATTGAGAAAGCACATCCGGATTTGTTCAATGTGTTGTTGCAAGTGATGGATCACGGCAGCTTGACCGATGCCAATGGCCGTAAGGTCGACTTCCGCAATGTGATTGTCATTATGACGACGAATGCCGGTGCCTCCGATATGGCCAAAGAACCGATTGGCTTTGGTCGCGAGCGCCGCGTCGGCGAAGACACGGAAGCGATTAACCGCATGTTTACGCCAGAATTCCGCAATCGTCTCGATGCGGTGGTGCCGTTTGATAATCTGCCGCCGGAAGTGGTGGTGCGCGTGGTTGAGAAGTTCATCCTCGAATTGGAAATGCAACTGGCCGATCGCAATGTGATTATTGAAGTGTCGAAAAAAGCCATGGATTGGCTGGTCAGTGAGGGCTATGACCCGCAAATGGGGGCCCGCCCACTGGCCCGCATCATTCAAGAAAACATCAAGAAGCCATTGGCTGACGAATTGCTGTTTGGCGAGCTGAAAGGCGGCGGCTTGGTCGACGTCACGCTCGACAAAAAAGGCAAGCTGAGCTTCAAGTTCAAAAGCGACGGCTCGGGAAAATCGCCGAAAAAAACCAGCGAAAAGGTGAATTAACCGACCGCGTTAGGCCGATAAATCGGCGCTGATTTGCGCGGCAATCTTTTCGCCGATGGCGGCCAGCTCGTCCATATCGGCGACATCGCGGGCATGGAAGCCAATATCAATCCCGCCTTGGCGCGGCACAATATGCATGTGCAAATGCGGCACGGTTTGACCAGCCTCAGAGCCGTTTAACTGAACCACCATAAAGCCCTCAGCACCCATCGCTTTGCGGATCGACGGGGCGATTTTATGGGTCGTGCGCATCACCGCCACCACATCTTCTTCGGCAATCGTCAGCATATTGGTCGACGGGTTTTTTGGGATCACCAGCACATGGCCCGGGCTTTGCGGCATGATGTCCATAAAGGCCAGCGTTTGCTCATCTTCATAGACCGTAAAACAGGGTAAATCACCGCGCAGAATTTTGGCGAAGATATTATTGTCGTCATAGGCTTCATCGAGGTGCATGGCGGGTCCTTTCCCTCAGGGTCACTCGGTCTCAGAGCTTGGCGCATCGCCATTGGGTTTTTTGAACGGCGTATGCTGGCTCAATTGTTCAATATCATTGTCCACATATTGGCGTTCGCTTTCAAGGTAGTTTGCAACCGCGTCGCGCAACCCCTCATGGGCGATGTAATGCGCCGAATAAGTGCGGTGCGGGGCGTAGCCTCGGGCCAGCTTATGCACCCCTTGGGCACCGGCCTCAACGCGGGCTAATTTGCGGTCAATGGCGAAATCGATGGCTTGGTAATAACACACCTCAAAATGCAGAAACGGGTGGTCTTCGATACAGCCCCAATTGCGGCCATATAGCGTGTCGCCGCCAATAAAGTTTAGCGCGCCGGCAATATAACGCCCATCGCGGCGCGCCATCACCAATAAGGTTTCGTCGCGCATGGTCTCTTGAATGTGAGCGAAGAAGTCGCGCGTCAGATAAGGCGTGCCCCATTTGCGCTGGCCGGTATCGAGATAGAAATGGAAGAAGTCGTCCCAGTGTTCATCTTTCAAATCATCGCCGGTCAGCCAGTCAATGGTGATGCCGTTTTCCAGCGCCCGGGCGCGTTCTTTTTTCAGGTTTTTGCGTTTGCGAGACGACAGCGCATCGAGAAACTGCTGGAAGCTGGCATAATCGTCATTCAGCCAATGAAACTGCTGGTCAGTGCGCTGCAGAAAACCCTTATCGCCGAGCATCTCCCATTGTGCTTCGGGTAAAAAATTCATGTGCAGCGATGAGGAGCCGAGTTTTTCCATCAGCGTCAGTGCGCCAGCCAGCAGCGCGGTTTCGTGTTCTTGCTGGTGTGGCCCGGGCGGGATCAGCAGGCGGCGGCCACTGGCCGGGGTAAATGGCACGGCGCTGAGCAATTTCGGGTAATACTGGCCGCCAGCGCGATGAAACGCATCGGCCCAGCCATAGTCGAAAATATATTCGCCCTGGCTGTGGTTTTTCAAATATAGCGGCATCACGCCGAGCACCTCATCTTGGCTATTCTCCAAGATCAAATGCTGCCCCAGCCAGCCGGTTTCTGCGGTTGCCGAGCCGCTATCTTCCAGTGCTTTCAAAAACGCGTGTTTCAAAAACGGGTTGGCCGGTAGTTCCGGCGGGTTGGCGCAGGCATCCCATGTCGCGGCCTCAATACTGGCCAAGTCGCTGATGACGCGCAGGTGAAAGTCGTCGGTATCGGCCATTAGCGAATCTCGACTATCGCGTCGATTTCGACCGCCCATCCCATTGGCAAACTGGCCACCCCAATAGCCGAGCGTGCATGGCGGCCTTTATCGCCGAATAAATCCGCCATCAGCTCAGAGGCACCGTTCAGCACCGCCGCATGATGGGTAAAATCAGGCGTCGCATTAACATAACCGGCCAGTCGCACAATCCGGCTGAGGCGCGAAAAATCGCCGTCCAGCGCCGCTTTAATCTGCGCCACAATATTCAAACCGGCCAATTGTGCGGCCCGAGCGCCGTCTTCGAGGTCGAGCCCGTCGCCGAGGCGTCCGGTAAGCGCCAGGCCGCTGGCAGAGACCGGCCCTTGGCCTGAAATCATCAACAGATTGCCGCTTTGCACGAACGGCACATAAGCACCAATCGGGGCTTTGGCCTCAGGCAGAACCAGTCCTGCGCTATCCAGCAAGGTTTCGATGGATTGGTTATTTTCGGACATTTGGGCTTCCTTAAATTACATCTCACGGGGCAAGGCGACGATTGCTTAACCTAACGCCAACTGTGGCTGATTTGAACAGTTAAAGGCCACGGCCTTTCTTAATTGTGTTTTTGCCAAATTTGTCGCGCAGCTTATCCATCGCTTGTTCGGCGGCTTTGCGCTTTTCTTTGTCCGGATCGGCGAG
>JAHEIG010000094.1 GCA_024639515.1 Rhodobiaceae bacterium
CCAGTAACTGCACCAGAACGGAAAGCCATTGAAAGGCCAGCGCCTAGGCTTTCGCTTGCAGCTTGCGTTGTACGCACATTGGCACGCACAGAAACCAGCATACCGACATAGCCAGCAAGACCGGAAAGGGCTGCACCAATGATGAAGCCAATGGTTTCGCGCTCACCGAGCAGATAATAGACAACGATAGCAATAGCTACGCCGACCATGCCGATGGTGCGATATTGACGGTTAAGATAAGCGCCAGCGCCCTCTTGAATAGCCGATGCAATTTCCTGCATCCGCTCATTGCCAGCGTCTGCTGCCAAGATGCTCCGAACCGCCCACATGCCATAAATAATGGCTAGGACGCCGGAAGCAACAATAAGCCACATTAAGTTGCTCATAATTATACCTCTTTTTTAGTGGGATGTAGACGTGCGTTGTGCGCGCCCCCCCTCGCCTCAAGTGCCGCGAACATGCCAAAAAATGGGAATAAAGGCAAGGAAAAGCACGTTTTAGGCGCGAAAAAGAGATAAAATTTCGTTGATTAGCTAGAAATGCCTATATCCGCGCGTCGGCAAGTCAATCAGATGCCCTTCGGCGTCGTAAAATTCAGCCATTTCGGCGCCTTTTTGCGCCGCAACCGTGCGGCCAATGCATGTGAGTCGCACACCGCATTTTTCGGCAATCGCCGCCATTTCATCGCCCCTGCCCGTATCAGCACATAAGACAAGCTGATAATCATCACCGCCGGTCAATAGCGACGCCAAATCGCCAGCCTCGGCAACAGCCACCCCTTCAGTTGATAGCGGCACCCGGGCCGCTTCAATGCGCATGGCAAGGCTGGAAGCCGTACATATATGGTCAAGGTCGCCGGCCAGCCCGTCTGACACATCAATCGCCGCCGAGCACAGCTGGCGCATTTGTTGGGCAAAGCCAATCGGCGGGTTGGGCACGGCATAGGCTTGCAATGACGCGCCTTGGGTTTGATTGAGGGCATGATGCAGGCCCAAATAGCCATCGCCAATGGTGCCGGTGACATAGACATCTTGGTCGGGGCGCGCCCCTGCCCGTGCCAACATCTCGCCCTGTGGCACAATACCGTGCACCGTCAGCGAGACCAGCGATTGCGCCCCGCGCACCGTATCGCCACCCCAAAGCGGCATATCGAACCGCGCCAAACAGTGTTTGAAAGCAGCCGCGAAGGCATCGAGAAAGTCATCATCCCAATCTGGCCCGATGCACAGGGTCAGCACACAACCGACCGGCATAGCCCCTTGCGCCGCCAAGTCTGAGACATTGGCGCCAACCAAACGCGCCGCCACCATTTCGGGTGCAGCGTTATCGGGAAAATGCACGCCGCTGACCAAAGCGTCGGTGCTGATCACCAAATCATGGGCTGGGGGCGATGTAAAACGCGCCGCGTCGTCTTGCAAATCACCGGCGGTGGAGGCATCGGCAAATGGCGCGAATAAGCGTTTGATGAGATCAAACTCTCCGTCTTTAGCGCCATTGCTTTGTTTGCTCGCCATATATCTATGCTCTCTACAAGCCGGTGGAGATGTCACCTTTGGTCACCGCATCGGCGACACGGTCGAGTAAAGCATTGACCATCCCGCCTTGCGCGTCATCAAAAAACGCATGGGCGATGTCGGTATATTGCGACACCACCACACCGCTCGGGGCTTTTGGCTCGCCGACAAGCTCGCAGACTCCGCAGCGCAAAATCGCCCGCAGCGTGCTGTCGAGGCGCGACAGACGCCAGTTTTCGGCCAGATAGCCATCAATAGCGCGGTCAATTTTGGTTTGGTAATCCATCACGCTACGCAGGATGAATTCAAAATACTCTAAATCTGCGGCCGGCATTTCTGTCCCGTCGAGCGGGTTTTCAACGCGGTGGTCGCTAAATTCAACAATCACCACATCGAGCGGCGTTCGCGCAATATCCATTTGATAAAGCGCCTGCACAGCTAACAGCCGTGAGGTCGCGCGCGCATCATATTTATCGTCGCTCATAGGGTGCCCTTGTTACTTACTGCCCTGCCACTTATCACGCAGACCCAAAAGCGCCAAGCACGCAATCGCTGCGCCGCCACCTTTATTTTTCTCAGACATCCGACAGCGGGCCCATGCTTGGGCTTCATCTTCAACCGTTTGAATACCATTGCCGATAGCCAGCTTGTCTTTAATACCAAGCTCCATCAGGCCACGGGCGCTTTCACCGCAAACAATATCGTAATGCGATGTCTCGCCGCGAATAACCACGCCGAGAGCGACATAGCCATCATAGGCCCCGGTTTCAGCGGCGTATTTTATCGCCACAGGCACTTCCAACACGCCCGGTACGCTGACACGTTCATAGCTGCACCCAGCCTCCTCCAACGCGGCAATCGCGCCTTCGGCTAGGGCGTCGGCCATGTCTTCGTAAAAGCGGGCTTCAACAATTAGAATTTTCTTGCTCATCTTATCCTCACTCACCGGTCTTAGCTTAGAATTTTGCGTTGGCCGCTGATTTTCAAATCATAGCCGTCAAGAGCCACAACCGTGCGCGGTGTGTCAGACAACAGCTCGACATTATGCAGCCCCAAATCCAGCACGATTTGGGCACCTACGCCGTAATCGCGCAAGATGGTCGGCATCGCCGCCCTTGGCTCCGCCGGGTTCAGAGTATCAGAGAAAGGTGTGGTCGAGGTATTGCGGATAAACACCAACACGCCGCGCCCTTCTGCTTCGATGATTTCCAGCGATTTGCGCAAAGTTTCGGAGCGTTCCATGCCGCTGCCAATCACATCGGATACGATGTTTTCCGCATGGAAGCGTGTCAGCACCGGTTCTGGGCCGCTAATGTCCCCCTTAACCAAGGCGATGTGTTCTTCATTCTCAATCGTGTTGAGATAGACAATAGCTTTGAAGTCGCCCCCGCCAGCGGTTTTGAAATCGGTTTCGTAAATCCGTTTCACCAGCGTGTCTTTGCGGCGGCGATAGGCAATCAAATCGGCAATCGTGCCGAGCTTCAGGCCATGAATTTGTGCGAATTGCACAAGGTCCGGCAGGCGCGCCATGGAGCCATCATCATTCATAATCTCGCAAATCACACCGGATGGATAAAGTCCGGCTAGGCGGGCAATATCGACAGCGGCTTCTGTGTGTCCAGCCCGGATCAGCACCCCGCCCTCGCGTGCCACCAGCGGGAACACATGGCCCGGCGTGACAATATCTTGCGCGCTTTTGGTCGGGTCGATGGCTACCGAGATGGTGTGCGAGCGGTCATGGGCTGAAATACCGGTCGAAATTCCCTCGCGTGCCTCGATTGAAACGGTAAAGGCTGTCTGATGGCGCGAGCGGTTATTTTGCGACATCAACTCGAGCTGTAATTGCTCCGAGCGGTCTTGCGGCAGGGCCAAGCAAATCAGGCCGCGACCAAATTTGGCCATGAAGTTAATCGCCTCTGGCGTCGCCATTTGCGCGGGGATAATCAAATCGCCCTCATTCTCGCGGTCTTCGGCGTCGACCAGAACAATCATCTTGCCATTGCGGGCATCTTCGATGATTTCTTCTGGTGTTGAGAGATATTGGCTAAATTCAGACATTGTTGTCCCCTTCTTCGCTTTGCTCTACTTCTTTCAAGCGCGCAACATAGCGGGCCAAAACGTCGATCTCTAAATTGATTAAGTCGCCTGCTTTCGACTGGCCCCATGTCGTCACATCTTGTGTATGCGAGATGAGGTTCACGCCAAAACTGTTACCTGATACTTCATTAACGGTGAGCGACGTGCCGTCCAGCGTCGCCGATCCTTTCGGGGCAATAAAGCCCATGAGTTTTTGCGGCGCCTCAAAAGTAAAGCGTTGGCTGTCGCCTTCGGCCACTATCGAGACAATTTTGGCAATCCCATCAACATGACCTGACACAATATGGCCACCCAATTCGTCGCCCATTTTCAAGGCCCGCTCCAAATTCAACAGCGTACCTTCGCGCCAGCCGCCAGCGGTGGTGACATCCAGCG
>JAHEIG010000001.1:0-16814 GCA_024639515.1 Rhodobiaceae bacterium
GTCACCTCATCGGCGGTGGCGATATCGGCTTTGCTGTCTTGCGCGTGCAGCGGCGAGAGCATCGCCGCGCCGAGCGCCAGAATAGCAGCAGAGCGTTTCATTGTTTTCCACTTGATTGTTGTCCACATAGCGAGCCCTCCTACTGACCGACAGTGACAGGCACGACCAACAGGTCAGGCGCCGCTTGTTGTTTGGCAATCCGCAAGGCAGAGCGCAATTCGGTGTCGAAATCGCCATCGAGATCGGTAAACCCTTTGTCTTTCTGGCTCCAAGCGCCGCTTTCATCCGCATCCAGCGTTTGATAAATCAACGCCACGCGACCAATCCGCAAGAAGGCGACGGTGCGCTCCTCGCCGTTAATCTCCATCTGCCCTTCATAGGCTTCGATGGTGCGGCCATATTCGTTTTCAATCTCATAGGCTTCGAGGATTTTGCGGTATTTCTCAGCCGGGTTGGCGTCAGAGCGGTCCATGAGATCGCGCAAGTTCTGCACCCGCGCGCGACGCTCATTAATCAAGAATGGCACATCAAGCGCAACAAATTGCTCGAGCGCATCAATCATCCGGAACATCAGCGGCACAATGGTGCGGTCGACATTGGTGACGTCTTCAATCTGTTGGCGGATCGACACCATTTCGGCTTTTTGCGCCTTAATCAGTTTTTCCATCTGCGCGTTATATTCGCGCAAAGAGGCGAGCTGTTTCAGGGCTGCACGATAGGTGCGTGTCAGCTCATCTGTTTCATCGTCCAGTTTGTCGATGCGCGCCTGCGATGCCTGCCCATCAGAGGTGGCGGCCTGCGCGACCTCTGATACATTATTCAGAGATTGGGCCGAGGCGGGTTGCGAAAGGCTTGAAAAGCAGACCATCAACGCGACTAAAAAGCCAAAATACTTCATTCTATTCCCCAGATCTTGGTATTATTTCTGTTCTCCCGCACTGTTCAACAGCGCCCGCCCCAAGTCAGGGCATAGCAAGAACGTATGCAAACAACAACCGTCAAAAAGACCGTTAATTAGCTAACGATTTATCGACGCAGAGTGACCATTTCACCTTAAAAAGTAAACAGCAGAAACGGACAAAAACACCAATTTTTAACAATTTTTGGGGTTTTTTACGGAGTTTCTACGGTTATTTCTTAAAGTACATGCTGTCAAACAGACGATACAGGCCTTTGGCCCGTCCTTCGGGCAATTCAAGGAGTTTCTTCTCAAGCAGTTTTTGCAAAGCGCGGAAGAAAGTTGGGCTCGCCATATTCTCACATAGGGGGTGAGATTGTATCTCGCGGGATGGGATATAGGTGTTTTTGCCGCATATTGTTGCACCGAAACAATCGCCGAAAGCAGTGCCTTTTCGGGCGCCGATAAGCCGGCAATCCCCAAATCACTCTTCATTTCATGGAGCATTATCCTCAAAGAGGCACAATAGCTTAATCCTGTCATCGCTTACTTCGTGTTTTTGTTGCTCTTAAAACGCGAACTTATAAATCAGAACTGCTAGTAGCATATAAAATCCATACCGGTTTTTCTAGCCCTTTGGACAGCAAATTGCCGCCACATAACAAGCCCGCCTAAAAGCTCGTCATGGGCCAAACTGTGTGACATAGTCTAAAAGCAAGGGTTGCGGTTTGCTTCTGTGCGTTTCTTAGACATTGATTGGGGAGAATTATGATTAAGAAAACCATATTGGCGGTGTTTGGCGGGCTCATCATCGCCGTCATCGGTCTTGGCGTCTATGTCGCCAGCCTCGATAAAACAGCGCAAGCCAGATTGCTACTTTCCTTGACCATGCGCGAGGGCGAAGCGCTGTTTCAGACCGTAGATATCGATTATGACGCCCCGCCCGCCGTCTTGGGTTGGCTCGACAGCCGCAACACCCGCTCGCTGAACGGCCAATGGTCCATCATTGTTGACCCGATGGGGGTCGGCAATCCAGGCTCACCATTTGGCGGCTATCCGCTCAACCGGCAGAACACATCCGGCATGACGCTGGTCGAATATGATTTCGACAGAGCGCAGAAAATCAACGTTCCCGGCGATATCAACACGCAAGACCCGAAGCTGTTTTTCTATCGTGACGGGTTTTGGATGTTCCGCCGCTTTGAGGCACAAGTGCCAGAGTCGGGTCAGCGTAGCTTGCTGCATTTCGGCGCCGCCAATTTTACCGCCACTATTTTCCTCAATGGCCAAGCGGTTGGCCAGCATGTCGGCGGTTATGTGCCGTTTCATTTCGATGTCACCGATTTTCTGGTCGATGGCGATAATGTGTTGCTGGTTCATATCGACAACCGGCTCGACGACTCGACCATTCCGACAGGGCGCACCGATTGGTGGCCTTATGGCGGGCTAACCCGCGATGTGCATTTGGTCAATGTGCCGCGCGCCCATATCGTCAACGCCAAGCTGGCATTGGCCAAGGGTGCCGATAATCTGATCGACCTATCGCTGACCAGCACAGGGTTTGACGCCGACACACCGGTTCGCCTGCGCATAGACGGGTTGAATGTCGACGCTGAAGTGGCGTTAAAGCGCGACGGCACGGCCAATCTGCAAGTGTCGGCACAGCCGATTTTATGGCACCCCGATAACCCCAAGCTCTACGAAGTGGTGATTGAAGCGGGCGAGAGCCGCCTGCGCGACACGATTGGCTTCCGCCATATCGCTACCCAAGGGCGGCAAATTCTGCTCAATGGCGAGGCCATTAAACTGCGGGGCATCGCCACCCATGAAGAACCGATTGGCCAAGCCGGTGTCGCCCATAGCGCCGCGCATATGCGGCGCCTGCTGGCGGAAGCCCGCGATTTGGGGGCTAATTTCGTACGCGCCGCGCATTATCCCTATAACCGCCATTTGGCCAAAATAGCCGATGAAATGGGCCTCATGCTGTGGGAAGAAATTCCGGTTTATTGGCAGATTGACTGGGAAAATGACGAGACGCGGGCGATTGCCCGCGATCAAATGGCCCGCCTCGTGCAACGCGATTGGAACCGCGCCTCGGTGATTATCTGGTCGGTTGCCAATGAAACGCCGAACACCTCGCCGCGGCTGAAATTCCTCCGCTGCCTCATCAAAGATACGCGGGCGATGGATGACAGCCGCTTGGTCAGTGCCGCCCTGCTCGGCGGCTCGCGGCCTGACTTCGCACTGATTGCCGCCCGCCTCGCCGCCCGTGGCATCGCCTCGCCAGATGTCCCCGAAGAAGCCAAGCAAGTGTTTCGCGGGATATTGGACGAAGCCGGCTATTTCGCCCCCGAGGCCAGTGACGGCTACACGCTGACCATTGACGACCCGCTCGGTGCCCACACAGACATCATTGCCTATAATCAATATTTCGGTTGGTATTATTCGGTATTCTTCTCGCGCACGCTGGGCATTGACGAAGCGGTGTTGCGGCCTTTGATGCTCGATTTTATGAGCGACCTCAAAATCACCAGCCAACAAGAAAAACCGATACAAATTTCTGAATTCGGCGCCGGTGCCAAATATGGTCTGCGCAGTGACGACAATCACATTTGGTCAGAGGACTACCAGCTGGCGGTGTATCGCGCGCAGCTCGACATGCTCGGCAAAAACCCCGACATTCAAGGCATTAGCCCATGGGTGCTGAAAGATTTCCGCGCCATGTTGCGGCCCTTGGTCGGGGTGCAGGATTATTATAACCGCAAAGGCCTGATCAGCCCGACAGGTGAGCGCAAAGCCGCTTTCGGCCTGATGCAGGATTTCTATCGCAACCGCTGGTAACAAGATCGCAGGGCGTTAGCCACGGCCATAAATGTCGTCTAAGCGGACAATGTCATCTTCGCCGAGATAGCTGCCGACTTGCACTTCAATGAGCACCAATTCATCAGCGCCAATATTGGTCAGACGGTGCTTTTCGCCGAGCGGGATGAAGCGATATTGGCCGGGGCCGGTTTCAAATTCGTCGTCGCCGATTTGCACCACGGCTTGGCCCTGCGTGACCACCCAATGCTCGGCCCGTTTGTGATGATATTGCAGGCTCAGCTTCTCGCCCGGTGCCACGGTGATGCGTTTGACCTGATAGCCGTCTTCCTGCTTCAGCGTCGCATAGGTGCCCCAAGGCCGATTGACGGTGGCGGGCAATTCGGTCAGTTCGGCATCGGCGCCTGCTTTTAGCGCCTCAACCACGGCCTTCACCTCTTGGCTTTTGCTGCGATCTGCGACCAACAGAGCATCTGGCGTGTCGACAATCACCAAATCCTCAACCCCGACAGCGGCCACCACTTTGGCAGTGTGGCTGGTGCTTTCAATATGCGTGTTGCGGGTCTCGACCAAATGCACCTTGTCGGTGCCGGTGATGCTATTGCCTGTCGCATCGCTGCTGTGGGCACTGGCCACAGCGTCCCATGAGCCGACATCTGACCAGCCAAATCCGGCTGGCACCATGGCGATGTCTTGGGCTTTTTCCATCACCGCATAGTCGATGGAAATATCCGGCTGGGCGACAAAGCTGGCTTCGTCAAAGCGGGTCGCCGCACCATCGGTGGTGGCTTGCGCATAGGCGGCATCAGAGGCTGCCCACACCGCACCGGCATGGCTCGCCATATTTTCGGCCATGACACCGGCGGTAAAGCAGAACATGCCGCTATTCCAATAATAGCGCCCCTCTGCCAAATAATTCTCGGCTGTTGCGCGGTCGGGCTTTTCGACAAAACTTTGCAATTTCTGCGGCGCCTCGCTGGCCGCCGCCACTTCGAGATAGCCATAGCCGGTTTCTGGCGCTGTTGGGCGAATGCCAAACACCACCAGATTACCAGCTTGCGCTTGCTCGCGGGCCAAGTCGACGGCTTTTTGAAACGCCTCATCGCCAGAGATTAAATGATCCGCCGCCAGCACCAGACACACCGCGTCATCGCCATGGGTTTTTTGAATGTGGCGCACCGCCAGCGCGATGGCAGGGGCGGTGTTGCGGCCTTTGGGTTCGAGCAAAAAAGACGCGCTGGGCGCCGCCGATGTTTGCTGCAATAGTTTATCAGTCAGGAAATAATGGTCTTGATTGGTCACAATCAGCAGGTCTTCAGCAATCAGCCCGGCACGCTCCACAGCATGCGCTAAAAGCGGCTTGCCGGCAACCGGCATGAACGGCTTGGGCCGCATCCGCCGTGACACCGGCCACAAACGCGCACCGGCACCGCCGGAAAGAATAATAGGTATCATTTTAGTCATGACCGAATAAATCCCTCGTGAACACTTTGTCCGCAACGTCGTTTAGCACATCCACCATACGATTAGCGATAATGATATCGGCGCCAGCCTTAAAGGCGTCTATGTCTTGGCTCACCGCGTCGCCATTGAAATGACTTTGCTGCAAGAGCGGCTCATAAACAATAATCTCAACACCCTTTTCTTTCAGCCGCTGCATTACCCCTTGAATGGCCGACGACACAAAATTATCTGACCCGTGCTTCATCGCCAACCGATAAACCCCCACCGTCTGCGGCTGCAGCGCCATGATTTGCGCGGCGATAAAATCTTTCCGCGTTTGATTGGAGTTGACGATAGCCTGCATTAGGTTTTGCGGCACATTTTGGTAATTGGCCAGCAATTGCTTGGTGTCTTTCGGTAGGCAATAGCCGCCATAGCCAAAGCTCGGATTATTATAATGCGCGCCAATGCGCGGGTCGCCCGACACGCCGTCAATAATCGAGCCGGTGTCGAGCCCAGCCGACATGGCGAAACTATCAAGTTCATTGAAAAACGACACCCGCATCGCGAGATAAGTATTGGCAAAAAGTTTAACCGCCTCGGCCTCGCTTGAACGCATGAACAAGGTTTTGATATTCTGTTTTTCCGCCGCCGCGCTTAATAGATCGGCAAACTTATGGGCCGCCTGCGTGTCGCTGCCGACAATAATCCGCGACGGGTGCAGATTATCGTACAGGGCTTTTCCCTCGCGCAGAAACTCAGGCGAGAAAATAATCTGCTGGCTGGCATGTTTGTTTTTCATCGTCTCGGTAAAACCAACCGGCACGGTCGACTTGATGATAATCGTGGCCCTGGTATTGATCGCTAAGGCGTCTTCAATCACCGCTTCCACCGAGCTGGTATCGAAGAAATTGGTCTCCGTATCATAGTCGGTCGGCGTGGCGATAATAATATAATCAGCCTTTTCATAGGCTTGCGCGCCATCAACTGTGGCGGTCAGCGACAACTCTTTAGTGATGAGAAAAGCCTCAATATCTGTGTCGGCAATGGTCGCGCGCCGCTCATTAATCAGTCCGACACGCGCCGCATCGACATCCAGCACGCTGACGTCATTGTGCTGGGCCAAAACCACCGCCAAAGACATGCCGACATAGCCGGCCCCAACGACTGTGATGTAAGTGGGCTGGGTCATTCGCCATAGCCTTCCGGATTTTGCGACTGCCAATGCCATGAGGCGCGGCTGGCATCGTCAATGTTCAATCTGGCCGTCCAATCAAGTTTTGCCTGCGCCTGTTTCGGACAAGCAATGGTGCTGGCGACATCGCCGGCGCGGGGCCCGACATAATAGCATTTAATCTCGCGACCGGCGGCCTGCGCATAAGCGTCGACCAATTCTTTCACCGTGGTGCCCGCCCCGGTGCCGATATTCAGAGCTTCGAAATCGGCCAAATCATCCAGCGCCCGCAAACTGGCAAGATGGGCGTGGGCCAAATCGGTGATGTGAATATAGTCGCGTTCGCCCGTGCCATCGCGTGTGTCGTAATCATTGCCAAAAACATTCAGCGCGTCGCGACGGCCAATCGCCACTTGCGCCACATAGGGCATCAGATTATTCGGAATGCCGCGCGGGTCTTCGCCCATACGCCCCGATTCATGGGCACCAACAGGGTTGAAATAGCGCAGTGCACAGGCTTTGCGGCCATCGCCTGCCCAATCGCGCAACATCGTCTCGACCATCAACTTGGTTTGGCCATAAGGGTTTACCGGCTCTAATGGGTGGGCTTCATCCAAGGGCAGATAATGCGGCGTGCCATAGACCGTCGCCGATGACGAAAACACGATGCGCTGGCAGCCATGGGCATCCATCGCCCGCAGCAGGCTCAGCGTGCCACCGACATTATTGTCATAATAGGCGAGCGGCTTTTCGACACTCTCGCCAACCGCTTTCAGACCGGCGAAATGCAGCACCGCATCTGGCTTGAAGGCGGCAAAGGCTTTGCCCAAGCTGACGGCGTCGCGGATATCGCAGTCGATAAAGCCGAAGTGTTTATTGCTCAACTGCTTGGCGCGGTTGAGGGCTTCTTGAAAGCCATTGGATAAATTATCGACGACCAAAGCCTCATGGCCATCTGCCAAGAGTTCGACCAAGGTGTGACTGCCAATATAGCCCGCACCGCCTGTCACCAAAACACGCATTTATTGGGCCAATCCACAGACTATTGTGTTGTTTTTCATAAGCAAAGCTAACACCTTTTCGCGCCGTCTTTCTCCCTGTTTAATTATTTTTTTGTCGAGCGGCAAGCAATAGGGTATTTCTGATAGGTGGTTTGGCTAAGGGGTCGCGCGGCGCGCTCACCTTGGTAGAACCGATGCCATTAATGCGTGTTTTAACTTGGAAGCAGAAACAGACCCATGATAATTGAGCACACTAAAAAACTGGTTTTTATAGCAACGCCTAAGACGGCGACGACGTCGATAGAGGCAGCATTACTCAAAACATCATTGGTAAGTCATATGGCTGGGCCGCTTAAGCACATAACTTTCGAGGACTATCTCAAACTCAAAGTCGCCTTGCAGCTAGATGAATATATAAGCTGGGCGGTTATCCGCCATCCGCGCGAGAAATTCATATCTTGGTTCCGCTATCGCTCACGCGCCGAATTGAAAGGGCATCACCGCTATTTAGGCCACCTCACATTGTCGGAACACATTCAAACATGTGACCAAGAATTCATCGATTCCTGCGATAGCCGCGAGCATATCGAAGCTAAGGGGAAGCGCAGTGACATCATCTTTCGCCACGAAGAGTTTGCCGAGGTGAAAAAATTTATGGCGCTGATTTATCCGGATATATCAATTAAAAAACTCAACGCCTCACCCGGGACAAAAGACTTTAGTCCTGAGCTCCTCAAGCAAATAGATGGGCTGCTAGAGGAACAAATCAACTGGTATGAGAGCATCGAAACCGATACATGCGACAGCGCCAGCGCCAAACTGCAAGCCGCACAGCGTGAGGCGGTTAGCTCACTGGCGTAATAAAGAAAGCGCCTTTTTGCTGATCTTGGTGGCCAGCCATCCGGCTTTTTGACGCAAGCTGACACCATTCAAATGAAACAAAATATATATAAACAGGCTCAGCTTATCTAACAAACCAAGCCCATCGCCCGTGGTTGGCCCGAGTGTTAGGGCGATGCGCCGATTGCTGCGGCCATATTGACCGCTGCGAAAATAGCAATTCAAGGCCAGTAAATATTCTTCCCCAAAGCCCGGCAACCAAGACTGATTGCCCAGCCCCAAATTTTCATCAAAAGACAAATCATGGCGTTTGAGAAACTCCACATCCCAGCAAATCTGCACCGAGAAAATGCGGGACAACTGGCTGTCCTGATAGCGCGGTCTAATTAACAACCCATCGCCCGATAGCACGGCACGGCTGGCAAACTGGGCGATACGATCCCAGTCTTTGGTTTTGCCGACATCGGTAATGACAAATGGAAATTTGTAATGATGGGACAGCAAAATGCGCTCAAATTTCAGCAGAATTTGCGGGTTATGGCGGGTGTCGTAATCGGTGAAAATCGCATAGCGCGTTTGGCAGTGGGCCAAGGCAATATTGCGCGACTTAGACAGCCCCAAACTATGCGAGAAAATCGTCCGGCCAGCATAAAAGGCGGGAAGCGCCGGTGCTTGGCGGGTCTTGGTCTGAACCACCAACAACCACGAAATAGCCTGCGCGTCCAATTCAGCAAAATAAACATCCAAGGCGCTTCGATTGTTTTCGAGGTCGGTTTCGAGCAGCGACATGGCCAGGGTTATTTGCGAGCTCACGGGGCGACTTCCTGTTTTTGCGGCGGCGCCGATATTGTCGAAAATCCAAAGGTGGTTTGAATATCATCAATCGAAGACTTTTTCTTGCCGATAAACGAAGCCTTGGCGAAGGCTTGGAACATCAAAAATTTGGCAATGAGAAAAATATTGGCGCTTTTTAAATAGCGATATATCAGCGTCTGCGCATACAACTTGCGGAAAAACGGGCTGCTCAGCGAGCCTTTCTCAATGACCCGCAGCACATTGCAGTTCGGGTTGTGGACGAAAAGAAACCCGGCCCTTTTTAAAGTAACCCAGAGCGCCAAATCTTGGCGCCGCTTAAACGGTGGGAATTTATACGGTTGCAAGCCAGCGACAATCACACTGGATGTGCCAACGGTGCAAAATTTCAATAAATCGCTATCCACATGAACCGGCTGCGATTGGCGCAACCAATATTGTGACTTGTTCGTGTCAAAGTTCAGATAAGAGGCGTAATAGACAACTTTTTTATGCCCCGCATGAGCGGCAAAATAGTCCTGCGCTTGGCTCAGATGTTGCGCGTGCCAGACATCCCCACTGTCGAGAAAAGCAATGTGATTGCCAGCTTTGGCTTTTTTAATGCCGACATTGCGGGCCAAGGCAGCATGCTGTTTGCGGGTCACCGGTATGATTGAGAGTCTGGCTGTAAAGGCCGGGCTATAGGGCGCTTGATAATCGGCAAGCAAGTGTTCGGGACTATTATCAATGACAATGATTTCGTCGGGCTGCAACGTTTGGCCCGCAACTGAGGCGAGGCTGCGCTCAAGCAGCGCAATGTCCATATGAAAGGGTAAGATGACCGAAAACATCTATTCTCGCGTTATTATCTGTTGCATAAATCCAAATGATACCCGCGGCACCAAAATAAGAATAAATAACCCACCAAGCCCGAAACTCGGCGCCCCATTGAAGAAGAAAAACAAGCACAAGGACAGGAAATAGACACTCAAAATCGCCAATTCCAGCAAATTATTGCCGAAAATGCCCATCCACATGTCATATTTGCCACCTAAGGATAAAATTCCCTTAATCAGGAAAGACGAAACCAGAGCGAAATAGAAAAACGGTAACGCAAACCCCGAGCCCGTGGTCAGCATGACAATCGTCGCCAGAACCACCGACACCCATAATTTAGAAAACACATTGTAATGCTTATGGTTGTCGAAATAGCTCGGCGGTGTGCCCTTGCCGCCGATTTTCTCGATCATATTTTCACGGCTCTTGGTCAAGGCCAGATTGGCCAGCCCAATCGCCCCGAGAACCGCCAGCGCGATCGAAATCGCCGCAACAATATCGCCAAAGGCTTGCACGAGGCTGGTCGCGCGCTCAGCGTCAGCCGACTGACTGTTAATAAAATCGCGCACGGCATTGAGAAAAACCACCAGCATCAGCACCCGCTCGATAAATATACGAGAGACAGCGATGAGGTTCAGCGCCAGCTGGGTGAAGCGCGCCTGTGCCTCATAAATATAGATGGCGAAAACCAATCGGAGCGATTTTGATACCATTTCTTATTCGTCCTCTGGCTTTCTCAAGGAGACTTCTGTGACCCCGTGTGCAAAGCAAAAGCGAATACTCTGCCATAAAAACCAGTGCGACGCTGGCCTTAAGCGGTGCCCTCATGTATACAAGTTTAGGTTAATTCTAGCAAAGAACATTTTTGGAGATGCACGCGTAAGATGGCAGTTACGAGCAATTTAGTCGGCAAAGTAAAAAAGGCCTGGTTAAACAAGCCACTCAAGCAAGACAAGTTAATGCCTGGCTATAAAATGAAGAATTTCGACATCGGCTACCAATTTCTGCCGAAAACCGGATCTACGTCGATTAAGCGGTTTTTGTATGAAGTTGAGACTGGGCGTAGATATGACGAAAAAGCGAATAAACTCCATGTTCATAAATGGTCAGTAAAGAACCGACAAAGCGATATCTCCGACTGCCAGCATCGCTTCATCATTATTCGTGACCCGGTGGAGCGCCTGATGTCCGCCTATAACAATAAGGTGGTGCAAAGAAGTATGCTCTCGAAACAATCCCTTTCGACGATGAAAGGGGTCGACCAAAAAAAAATCCCGCATTTCGACCCGTCTTTCGACACATTCATAATTTACCTCGACAAGTTTCGTCTTGTCTCGACAATTGACCAGCATACGAAATCAATCAGAAAGCTTATCCGGAAGCGCGACCTATCTCACTACACGGACGTCGTCAAATTCGAAGATTTAGATACATTCACCCAGCGCATAAACGCACTTACCTGCTCGAAAGTCCCGCTGGAGCACCATCAAGCCAGCCATCACACCACAGATAAGCGGGCCCATGTTAAGAAAGCCTCGCTAGACAAGCTCACAGAGCACCAATTACGCACCATCATTGGCATGTTCAAAGACGACTATGCGTTGCTGAAGCATTATTATACGCCAGAGGCCATTATCGAAAAGTGGCGCGAAACAAGAGCTTAGACACTGATTTGAAGACCAGCGGCGGGCACGGCACCGGTGCCCAAAAAAAATCGCAAGACGCAAGACGTGCATCTTGATAGATACACATATATGAAACTTCAATTGCACCTCGGCGCCCATAAAACCGCCACCACGCATTTGCAGAACCTGTTATCGCATTGCGTTGATCAGATGGCTCCACAGACCGGCTACGCGTCGACTGACGAGGTGCGGCAAAATTTTCATTTGGCAAACCATCTCTCGCCCCCAGAACACTCGCGCGCCTATTTCACCGAACTCAGCAATCGCTCATATGAGACGCTGATTGTTTCGGAGGAGAATATTTGCGGCCACACGGCGCATTGTTTCCAAGAAAACAAGCTATACGCCAAACTGCCCCAGAGATTGTCGACCATCAGCTATTTCAAAGAGATTTTTGATGATATTGAGATCTGGTTCAGCATCCGCCGGCAAGCCGATTTTATCCCGTCGCTGTATTGTGAGGCACTGCGCTGGCGCCGCTTCCAGCCTTTCTCCGATACGTTTGACGGGATACATAAGCAAAGCTGGATGCCGACGCTCAATGCGCTGAAGACGTTTTTTCCGGGCAGCAAAGTAAATGTGCTTTTGTATGACCATTATCAAGCCAATGTGCCGATGATTATGCGGCGAATGGCAGGCCTCGACGACCTCCCTCAATTAGATCCGCAAGCGGTGGTGAACACATCGGTCAAAGGGGCATCGGTAACCGCCACCAAATGGCTTAACCATCTGGCCTTCGGCCTCACCCCACGCGGCACGGTCAATAAGGTCGACAAACTCATAAGGCCTTTTGTTTCGGCACGTTTTCAACCATACTCAGTCGGCCAGTTGGAGGTCCTTGAAGAATTGTATTTATCGGACATCAAACGAATAAAACAAAACGCCGGATTAACAACGACGGGGCGCGGGTGGGACATGATGGACGCGAGACGAGTATCTTAAGATGAGCAATAAAGTCAGTGTTATTATCCCAGTTTATAACACCCAAGAATTCCTGAAAATTTGCCTGAAGACGGTCTTGCACCAACAAGACGTCGATATGGAAGTGATTTGTGTCGACGATAAATCGACCGATTCATCGCCGGATATATTGCGCCGCTTCGCTGAAAAAGATGACCGCATCAAAATCATTTCTCACGAAAAAAATTTGGGCCTGCCCTCGGCGCGAAACACCGGCATGGACGCGGCCACGGGGGATTACCTCATCCACCTCGACAGTGACGATTTTTGGTATACCCAAAAATGTCTTTCCACACTGATTCAAATTGCCGAAATCGACAATTGCGATGTCTTGCGCTTTAACGGCGAATTTTTCACCGGTGAGGGAAAATCCAAGAATCTCGTGCCAGGGTCTGAAAGCGTCAATATCCGGCTCGAAGAATCTGAAAAACTTTGGGCCTTCCGTGCAGTTTATCTGTATCTGTGGCGGGCCGATTTTATCCGCGATCATAACCTTCGATTTAACCCTGATATTACCATTGGGGAAGACGGTATGTTTGTCTCAGCGGCGTTGACCAAGACCTCAAAAATATCGATAACCAAAGGCAATTTTTATCGCTATCGGGTCAACGAAGCCAGCATCATGCGGAAAACATGGAGCTTCGATCAATTTATCGAAGAGTTGCGCGGCAATGAGATTATCGAGAGAAATATTGCTCATTTGCCAGAAGTGCTGCTGTCGCACCGGAAAAATCGCGCCATCATGTACGTGCCCCTGCAGTTGCTGCGCTCAGCCGCGAAAGATTTACCGCAAATTGAGCGAATGCATTATCTATGTGAGATACGCAATTACATCGACACGACTATCGCACATCACTTGCAAGAAAACCCCGGCCAGCGTTTAGGGCCACTTCTGCTGATGAAATATCTGGTTAAGCTTCCAGCGCCGCTTGTCTTCTCTCTGGCGCCCATCCTGCCATATTTGATAATCGGTGGGCAACGCTTCCATCCGGGTAAGAAAACCGCTGCGTATAATAAAAGGTTCCATAAAATCGAAGCCGTCAAAAGAAGGGGGGTACAGTTTTTCCGTGGCTGGAAAAGCCGCCTGACCCGCACCCGAAAGAAACACTTCACCAATCATGAGGGCAATACGGAATGGAACTTCACGCTCGACAATAATAAAAAGCGGGTCGGCACCAGCATCATGCTCCGGGTGAAAAACGAAGAGTTAAACATTCAAGACTGTCTAACATCGATTCTGCCGGTGGCTGATGAGATTGTTATCATCGATAATAATAGCCAAGACCAAACGCTGAAAATCGTTGAACAATTCCAAGCCGAGAACCAATCAAAGATAGATATTTCAATCTATTCCTATCCCTTCAACATTGCCCGATGCGGTGCTGAACATCGTGATACCGATGCCAACTCGCTGCACAGCTTGGTTTATTATTATAATTGGTGCCTGTCGAAATGCCGCTTCTCAAACATTCTGAAATGGGACGCCGATATGCGGCTGATCAATGAAGAAAACAATATTCACCGTTTCAAAAGATTCCTGACAACCTTTGCCAAACCCAATCGTGTGCGGGCTGGTGAGACCCGTTCGAGAGCCGCCTATTACCATCCGGAAAAAGGCTATTGGCGTTCAAAAAATCAATATTTTTCTGAGATACGGCTGTTCTCTAACAGCCCCAAAGTGTTCTTCGTGAAAGACAAATACTGGGAAAAAATAGACCTCGGCAAGGTGCAGGAATTAGTGCATTTCCGGAAACCAATTTCCTATGAAGTCAAACATGTGAATGAAGACGAATTCAGTCATTGGACATCACTCAATTTTCCCGGTGACCGAAAAAGCATTGAGTATCGGACGATTCAACGTATTCGGGCCGGCTACATAAGAGAGGACGATCAGGGGTTCGACATCACCTCAGACTTGTTGCAGTAAGTATAGTGCTAAAAAAAATTATCCTTCACATCGGCACCGAAAAAACCGGTACAACGTCGATACAAGAGTTCTTAAATTTGAACCGAGTGGCTTTGCGCGACAAAGGTTTTTTGGCACCCAATAGCGGTGGCGAAAGGCATCAGTCGAACTTTGCTCTGATTGGTTTTGACGGAACGACGGCCTTCGCTAAAAAGCGAAAGCTCGCATCTTTGACGCAACGCAAATTATTGCGGTTCAGGCTGGAGAGAGCCTTTACCAAAGAAGTCAAAGAATTCTCCAAATATGGGGACACAGCAATCATCTCCAGCGAGTGGTTCCACTCCAAGGTGGTACGGAAATCAGAAATGGAGGCGATTTTAAAATTCCTGTCGCCTTTCGCCGAGCAATTCGAGGTTGTTTGTTACCTCAGAGAACAATCGACGCTGGCCAATTCACGATACTCAACGGGGATTCTGCATGGCGTAAACCTGCCATTTGATGAATTTATTGCCGGCTGTGTGAAAGAGACACCCTATTACAACCACGCCAAAACATTGCGGCTCTGGCAGGAAGGCGTGCCGCAATCGTCAATGCATACACGTATCTATGAAAAGCAATCTTTTGCCGGCGGCTCGCTGATTTCCGACTTCGCCGACGTCACCGGCATCAAGTGGGACGATACGCCAAACCTGCCGCCAGCGATGAATAGCTCGCTGTCAGAAAATGGCATGGCGATTATACGCGCCCTTTTGTCGTGCATAGAGCGGCGGCATATTGGTGACGCGCTTTGGAAAAAATTACGCGACAGCCTCAGAGGTAGCTGCACGCTTATATCAGAAGCCACTTATCATAAAATTCATCAGGATTTTGCGGCGTCTAATGAACAAGTGCGCCAGACCTATTTCCCGGAACTTGACGTATTATTTGCCGTGCGAGAGAATTTTATGACGCAACCGATTAACCTTGAAGAAAAGGTTGAGTATTTCACGGACTTCATTGCTACTGAGCTGGAGCATCACGCGCATAAAATGAGCGAGGCTTTGGTCGACCAGTTGATTACATTAGGCACCACGCAAGAACCGCCCTCAAACCCATAATTTGCGGGTCACTGGGTAGTTTTCGAAGCAATAATCATAGACCTCTTGGTAATGCGCCCGAATATCATCTTCCAGCCCAGTCTCCTCGGGAACCTCGGTTAGGGTCTTGTTGATCCGATTCTTTTTTTCGTCGAAAACCGCTGGCACGCCACAAAATTTTGAGAGGGCGCGGATTTTCTTTTCTTTGAACATATTCTCAAAAACTGAGACATAAAGATTATCGGCACCAAAAACCCTACTCGCCCTTTCAATGGTCTGGTGATAGCTGGTGCGCAACTCACAATGCGGCGACTGGTAATAATGCCCCAAAGCGTCCGCAAAATTCGTCACCCCGGAAGGAATGCCCTCATCGAAATTGCCACGCTCTAGATTAAACCGCGTGGCACTTTTAATGCGCGCGATGGGGTCGCGGATAATAACCACCGCTTTCACGTCAATCTGGCGTTGCTGAAACTGGTCTTTTATGGCGCGCAATCTGGTTTCGGAAAGCGACGAATAAGCCGGTGTAAAATCAGCCGACACGCGATATCTCAGAGAATAGAGGCGCTTGAAATAATCGAAATAAAAGCCGTCCTCATTCTGCATGCGATAGCGCAGCGTGCTCGGCGCATCGCTGGCAGCGTCTTCCTCCGACAGCCGATGACCGGCCATCACGTCTACATCAAGAGCATTCCAAATATGATATTCTTTGAGCGGGCCACGGCGAAACCGCTTAGACCTCAAGAGGTGCTTGCTCACCCAGGTGGTGCCCGTGCGTTGGTGACCTAAACCGAGAATGAAGGTTTTCTTGGGGAGCAAAGATGTTGGGAGAGACATCACGCCACTACTACTTTCGACAAAACTTACTAAACGCCGCAAAGCCTATCTAGCTGCTCCGTCGAAAGCAACCGGTTAACCAGAAAAAAATCTATCAACTCATGATAGGAGGGACGATATTTGACCGGTTTTGTTAATTGCCAACACGCTATAATTCGGGCAGGTTGCTGTTATAACCGCCGTCACAAGGCTTTCGCGTGCTGACTATTTATCTCATCGTTCTGGCAACTTTCGCTTTTATCGCCCTGACACTGGCCATTCGGCCTTGGGGGGTGCGGCTTGGGCTGGTCGACATGCCAAACGCCCGCAAACAGCATAAGGGCGAGGTGCCGCTGATTGGTGGGCCGATTCTGTGTCTCATGGTGGTCTTAATAATCTGGTTTCTATCGCCGAGTTTTACATGGGGCTATGTCCTCACCAGTCTTGCGCTGGTGGGGCTGGGCATTGCCGATGACTTCAACGACCTACCGGCCAATTTGAAGCTGTTTATCCAAGCGGCGATTGTCTCGGCCTTCTTATACAGCTCTGATGTGGTCATCACCGAT
>JAHEIG010000001.1:16824-84784 GCA_024639515.1 Rhodobiaceae bacterium
CACCGATATTGGGATTGCCAAATTGGAAGACCCCAATCTGCTGGCCTTTGGGTTCACCGTGTTTTGCGTGATGGTTGCGATTAATGCCTTCAACTTCATTGATGGCATTGATGGCTTGGCGGCCAGTGCATCGCTGATGGCTTTGGTGCATCTGATTATCGCCGACACGCTTTTTGGCATCGGCCTCAGCCCGGCTGGCAAACAAATGCTGATCGCCGTTTTCAGTTGTATTTTTGCTTTTATGATTTTCAATATGGGGCTGATCAAAGGCGGCAAGATTTTCCTCGGCGACTCGGGCAGCACATTTTTGGGCTTCTCGATGGGCCTTATCGTCATCCACCTGACCCAAAACAGCGCCTATTTCGCAGCTCATTTTGGCAATGACATCCAAAGCACCCTGCCTGCGCCGATGGCGCTTTGGGTGCTGGCCATGCCGTTCATCGATTTCCTAACCGTCAGCCTACGTCGGATTATGTCCGGTCACTCGCCCATGCGGGCCGACCGCAAACACCTGCATCATATCTTATCGGGTAAGAGAGCCGGCTTGAGCAAGCGAAACACCTTGGTGTGCTTGGTTGCGGTGATGTTGCTCAGCTTCTGGCTCGGTACGTTCTTAACCCTGCAGTTTGGCAATTTGGTCAGCATTGTCGGGTTTTTCATTTTTGTCCCGACCGTATATTTCGGCCTGCCAGCGCTGGTCCGCCAATGGCAAGGAAAATAGCCGCCATGGCACGCGCGGCAGCGCACCCCGCACATGTGAGAAAAGCCATAGCTTAGCTGATATTACTGAGCGGCAGCCCGCGCTTGGGCAGATAGCGGCGCGTATGGGTTCTGCTGTTGCACCGCATTTGGATGCACAACCGAAATCGTAATCACGCTATTGGCGGAGCTTGAAATCGCATACAGATCGCTGGTCTTGAGAATTTCAATCGTCGCATAGCGGCCATCTTTGGTGTAGGTCAGAACAATCTCTTCCGCCACGGTCGATGAAATCAAGCTCCAGCCCGTATCGACGGTCGATTCACTGTAGAAAATCAAATTCGCGGCTGGGTTTTTTTCCGATTCCAGAACAATCCGGCCAGCAATCCCGTTACCGGTACCCAAAATGACGGTCGGTACTTTTTTGATTTCTGCTTCTTCTGGCAGCGGCATGTCTGACAGCAGATAATTGATAACTTCACGGGACTGGTCTTGATAGGCGTTTTGACCAAAGAACGACGTACACCCTGCTAGGCCAAAAGCCAAAGCGCAGACCAAAATAACACCTTTATTGCGAGTTTTCACAGAACCATCCTCACTGAAACAACAAATGAACTATCAACGTAAAAACCTTCTTACACCGTTTCAACTGTTAATTGTAATGTTTCGACGTTTTCGCGCAAAATTCTCACCGACTGTGGTGTTGCCGTCACTTGCGGCGTCGCAGAATATCCTCAACCCGCGAGGTCGCCAAAACGGTGCCATCGCGGTCGAGCGACTCGGCCAGCACGCCATCGGGTGCATAGAGATTAAACATCACCAGCGCCCCTTCCGGCCCGCCACGTTCCATATGCACGTCGCCAGATGCTTTATGGGCAAAATCACCGGCCTTGCGAATGCGTGTGTTTAGTTCTTCACCGGTTTCGGGATCGACGTCGATGACATGCAACTCGCCTTCCAGAATGGTCGAGGTCGTCTCGGCTGTGTGGCGGTGGAAATGGCAATAGCTATTCGGTGCCCAGCGATACAGCATGTCGACATGACCATCTTCGCGAATGTTCAAAAGCGCTGCCGAATAATCAATCGGATAATCAAACTCATCACCGCCGGTAAAGCGCCGCCATTTAATGTTTTCTGTGTCGAATAAGTTCATCCTTCATCCCCCCTGTTAAATTTAGTGGATAGCCAACCACGCCAAAAGCGCCGTCGCCGCCATCAAATAAGCTCCAGGCATACGCAACAACTGGGCGTGGCCGTGTATCCCCAAATAAATAAATAAGCCAGCACCGAGCGCGTTTATCCAAATCAATGGATAGATAGCCAGCGCCAGCGATGGTTCATAGGCAATATAAATCAACGTCACGCCGCAGACCAGCAAGAATATGGTAAACACATGCCACGACACAAGGCTGAGTGATTTGGTCAAATCCTCCATGTCGCTTCGATTGACATTGCCGCCATAAATGCGGCCGCCTACAACACCATGAAACACCATACTTGCGAGCGCTATCAGCCCCGCTGCCATCAATAACCAGTAACTCATTTTCTACTCTTTTTCCGCGCTTTTAGGGGCTTGGCTTTTATCAATCGGTTCCCAAAACTTCATCGTTGCCGGTTCTGGCGTCGGCTCAAAGGCGGCCAGTTCAATGGCTTTCAAAGCGTGGGCGCGGTCTGCCGCGTCAAACACGCCGGTGGTCAGACAATATTCGACGGCGTTGCCATCTGGGTCGGTGGTGTAAATTGAGTGGCACCAATTATGGTCAATCTCAAACACATGCAGACCGTCAGCCCGCCACCCCTCGCGCTTTTCTTCCAGCTCTTGCTTGCTGGCCACAGAAAACGAAAAGTGATTGGTCATCGGTGGCAAATTGCCAGCGGCATTTAGATCATAAACGAAATCGTCTTGCCCCGGCACATCGTGCATCGCCCAAAAAGCCACGAAACAGCTATCGTCGCCGTCAATCCGGTAAAAGAAATGCTTGCCCCAGCCGCCCGTGCTAATCGGCGCAATCTCGACTTTGACCAATTCAAAGCCCATGATCCGCTCATAAAAATCATGCGTCGCGGCCATATCGCGCGCTGCTAACGCTAAGTGATGATAAGTCATTATGTGTCCTCCTTATCGACCATGGACATAACATCCATGGTGCCATTGTCAGGTGCCGCGACTTCAACAACGCGCTCCCCCACATCATCATACTCCAGCCGCAAGGCGCGGCTCATAATCGCGTGCATCATGTAGGTACTGGTAATATAGGTGAATTCCAATATCGCCTCATCTGAGAGATGCGCTTTCAACACATCGAACACCGCATCGGGCACGCGCCCACGTTGCAACACCAGCGCATCCGTGTAAGCCAACACAGCGCGTTCAATATCAGAAAAACAATCGGCCACCTGCCAATGCGCGATGGCGCTAATTTGCGCCTCGGTGAGACCGGCGTCGCGGGCGGCTTTGCAATGTTGCGAAAAAACAAATTGCGAGCCGACCGCATAACCGGCGCGGGTCTGGCCCAGCTCGCGCAGTTTCGGGTCAATTTGGCGTTCGGGGTCGCGGTAAAAGCGAAACCCTTCAGTGGTATGCTGAAAAGCATCGGGAACGATATTAAACACCGTCCACCAATTGCCCGGCGTGCCGGTGGCGGTACCTGGTTGCTCTATCGGGTCGCGATCGCCGAACAAAATATTGAAAATCTGTTCTGCATAAGGATTACCGGCTTCGCGTCCGGCCTGTTTCAAACGCGGCATATCTAACTCCCTTTTGAAAAGCTTAGCGGCAAAACACGGCGAGCGGCAAGTCGCGAATTTAGCTCTGGCGCTGACTGCCAAGACAGGAAATAATGTCGCCATCACGGGAGACCAAAATGACCATTGACCGCGCGCGCTTAAAACAACGGCTGGCTCAGGCCGAACCGATTATCGCCCCCGGCGTTTATGACGGCTTGTCTGCGCGCATCGCTGATCAGCAATCTTTCGACGTGCTGTATCTCTCCGGCTATGGCGTATCGGCCAGCCTGTTGGCCAAACCCGATAATGGGTTTTTAACCGCCGCAGATATGCAATTTAGAATTTCCACCCTATGCGCAGAACTGCAGACGCCGCTCATTGCCGATGCCGATACTGGTTTTGGCGGCCTTGCCGAAACTCAAGCCACCGTCCGCGCCTATGAAGCAGCAGGGGCCGCGGGCATTCAGATCGAAGACCAGCAAGTGCCAAAAATCTGCGGCCATATTCCGGGCCGCGAAGTTGTCTCGCGCGACGATGCAGTGGCTAAAATCGCCGCCGCCGCGCAAGCCCGGCAAGATGAAAACTTCTTAATTGTCGCGCGCACCGATGCCCGCGAACAACACGGGCTAGACGAAGCCATCGCCCGTGGCCGCCTGTTTGCCAAGGCCGGAGCGGATATTATTTTCGTCGAGTCGCCGGAAAGCGAGGCCGAGTTTGCCGCCATTGGCACAGCCCTCAGCGGCCTGCCGCTTTTGGCCAATATGGTGGAAGGCGGGCGCAGCCCGTTACTGTCACGCCAGCGCCTACAAGAGTTGGGCTTTGGCTTTATCATTTATCCGGTGGCTGCCATGGCCGCCACCGCCGCCAGCCTGCAAAACGCCTATGCGCAACTGGCCGAGGGTGACCTCGAGCAAGGGCGCGTCAGCTTTAAACAGCTCAGCCATTTGGTCGGCTTTGAGGCGAAGGACGAGTAGGACGAGAAGCACGAGAAGAACTGGGCGACGGCGTTAATCGGCTGGGCCGCCTCGGCTAGATGATAAACTGCACCAGCCCCAGCATCATCGCCGCCATCAGCAGGGTTTGCACACCAACCATGAAGAGCGGGCGCCAACCGGAATCGCGCATCGCCTCGAAGCTGGTTTTAATGCCCAAGGCGGCCACCGCCATGACTAAGAAGAAGCGGGCGGTTTCGGTCATGAAACTGGCCAGCGGCGCCGGCAGCAAACCAAAAGAATTGACCGCCACCACCAGCAAAAACATCAGCAGAAAAGACGGCACTTTCGGCACCGAAGCCCCGGTGCCGCGCGCCCCGACCCAAAAAGCAATCAGCGTGACAATCGGAAACAGCAGGGCGACGCGCAGCAATTTGGTCACTGTGGCGACCTCGCCCGCATCATCGCTGACCGCATAACCGGCCCCCAGCACTTGCGCCACATCGTGAATGGAACCGCCGAAGAAAACCCCCGAGGCGATGTCATCAAGCTGCAATTGCGTCGCGGCGATGGGATAAACAATCATCGCCACAGATGACATAGTGGCGACGCTGATAATGACGAAAATCGTGTTGCGCTCCAGCGTCTCTGATTTCGGCAAGACGGAGGATACCGCCAAGGCCGCCGAGGCGCCGCAAATAGCCACCGCGCCACCGGCCAAAACCCCCAACTCGCGCGGCAATTTTAGAATTCTTGCGAGCGCCACGCCTGAGAAAAACGTGATGGCAACCACCCCGACCACCGCCAAGACGACGCTATAGCCAAGCCCAGCGATTTCTTGAAAGGTCAGTTGCGCGCCGGAAATCGCAATGCCGGTGCGCAACAGGTTCTTGGCGGCAAAATCTAGCCCCGGGGCGGTTTGCTCAACCTTGGCGAGAAAGTTCAACGCCATGCCAACCAGCAAAGCGAAGAAAACTGCTGGCGCCAGATAGTGTTCGGCCAAAAACAGCGCTGACAAAGCGATGATCAAAACCGTCGACAGGCCCGGCGTCAGCCGCTTAATGCCGTCGACACTCCACAGCTTAACCGGCGCCGCCTCTAGCGTCGGCAGACCCTCCATCGAGTCCATATGGCTGAGATTGGCATAATTGAATTGCGAGAGACCCTGTTGCGTCTGCTCACGATCGCTGGAATGTGGCATATGACCCCTCGCGTGAATGCCGCTAGAGCATAGCAATGTTTGCCACCCACCGCCAGATGCGCTGAAGCTGATCGGGGGCAGGCGATATTTTCGTTGACCCATGCAAACACCTTGCTAGAACAAGGTATGTTACACGAGCGCGATAAACCGCAGCAAACGCGGTCCAAAAAACGGGTTGAGGCAACGCTGCAAGCGGCCAAGAAAGTGCTGGCCGAGAGCGGCTATGCCAGCATGACGCTGCAAGCTGTATGCCAAGAGGCGGATGTGAAACCGACCTCGATTTACCGCTATTGGCCCAATCAAGCGGCCTTGCTGACCAGTCTGTTAGAGGTGTTTGAAGAAGAAATGGCTGCCCTGATTCTTGGCCACGCCGAAAACGGCGACTCCAGCGATTGGCGCCACAGCCTGCGCCAGTTGATAGGCGACATCACGGATTATTGCGAAGCCAATCTCTGGGTCTATGCCGGACGCACGGCGCTGTCGGATAATTCGGTTTTCATGCAAATGCACAAGCAAACATTTGCCCTTTTCGCGCAGCATATCAGCCGCTTATTCGACGCCATGGGCATGGTCGATGATGCCAAAAAACTCCACGCGGCGCAAACCTACACGCTGATCATGGACGCTTATATGGGCGCCGTGTCGCGCGATAGCGGCAATCGCGAGGCCATCCGCCAAATTCAAGGCACTTTCATGGAAGTCATCTGCGCGTTTGTGGCGCCGTATTTTGAGGCAACCTCAAGCTAACCCACCGGCTTGCGCCAACCCCACGCCCGTATTGCAAAGCCGCGCCTTTGTGCTAGCCTTTGCCTCAACTATTTAGGGGAGTTGTCATGTTATCCGTTGTTGTTACCGGCGCATCATCCGGTATTGGTCGCCAAATTTCGCAGACACTTGTGGCCAATGGCTATCGGGTGTTTGGCTCTGTGCGCAAAGCCAGTGATGGCGAGGCGGTTGCCGCCGATTTGGGCGGAAACTTCGTGCCTTTGGTGTTTGACGTTACTGACCGCGAGGCTGTTGACCGCGCCGCCCAACAAGTCGATGCGGCGCTGCAAGGTAAAACCCTTGCTGGTCTGATTAACAATGCCGGTATTGCGGTGATCGGGGCGATACAAAATCTGTCGCCGGAGGAGTTCCAAAATCAGTTTGATGTCAATCTGATGGGGGTGTTCCACTGCACGCAAGCGTTTCTCGACCTGCTCGGGGCCGATAGCGGGCGCGACGGCGCGCCGGGCAAAATCATTAATATCAGCTCGGTTTCGGGTGAGATTGGTATGCCGCTGATGGGTGCTTACAATATGAGTAAATTTGGGCTCGACGGTTTTTCCGAGGCCCTGCGGCGCGAGCTGATGCTGTTTGGCATTGATGTTGTGGTGCTTGCACCAGGGCCAGTGAAAACCCCGATCTGGGAAAAAATGCCCGGCGACGAAATGCTGGTCCGCTATGACAACTCAGCCTTTCGCGATGTGCTGGCCCGGATGATGGGCTTCACCGAACAAATGGAGAGCGGTGGTTATGAACCAGAGGTCATTGCCGACCGCGCCTTGGCCGTGTTGCGGGCCGCTAAGCCGAAAACCCGCTACACGCTTGACGCCCAGTGGATGCAGAACCGGCTTCTGGCCCGCCTGCCCAAGCGCATGGCCGACAAAATGATTGCCAAGCAAATGGGGCTACAGAAAAAATAGCCTGCCCCTTGGGGCAATTCCCATAAAGCTTTTGGGCGGCATAAAATAAATTGACACTCAATGTGTCATAAATCTATCTTACAACCTGCAAGATAGGAGACACCCCACATGCGCCTGACTTCAACTGATTTCGTTTTTAACCCTGACGACTTTCGGGACGCCAAATTTATCGACGGCGGTGAGCTGGATAGTGACCAGTTAAACGACGGCGAGGTGATTATTGCCGTCGACCGTCTGGCCCTGACCGCCAATACCATTTCCTATGGCATCGCTGGCAAGTCCGGCCTTATCCGCTATCTCGAGAGTTTCCCGACTGACGCGCCTTATGCGCGCATGCCGTTTTGGGGGTTTGGCGATATTGTCGCCTCGGCCCACCCAGATTTGCCGGTCGGCGAGCGGCTTTACGGCTTCTACCCGTTATCGACCTATCTGCTGTGCCAAATGGATCATGTGAGCGCGGTGTCTTGTCGCGATATGACGCCGAGCCGAGCCAGCATTCCGGGGTTTTATAGCGACTATGCGCGGGCCACCGCCGAGCCGGGCTATGCCGCAGAATTTGATGATATTCAAAGCCTGTTGCGGCCTGTCATCAGCACCTCTTTTCTGCTTGAGAGCTATCTGATGGATCATGATTTTTACAACACGCGCAATATCATCATCACCAGCGCGTCGAGCAAAACCGCTTTTGGCTTTGGCCATTTTCTGCTCAATAAACACAGCGACAAATGCCGCGCCATTGGCCTGACATCGGTCAGCAATAAAGCCTTTGTCGAAAAGACCGGCTGTTATCACCAAGTGTTGACCTATGACGAGGTCGACCAATTACCGCTCGAAAGCGCCACGGTTTTTGATATGGCCGGTAATGCGCAATTGCGCCAAGCCATCCACCAACACCTTGGCGAGCACATCGCCTATAGCGGTATTGTCGGCGCCACCCATTGGGATGCCGGTGGCGTCAGCAAAAACCTGCCCGGCCCGCGACCGGTTTTCTGGTCGGGGCCAGACCAAATCGCGCGGCTTGAGAAAAAGCTCGGCTCGACCCACAACATTCTCAATGAAGTGCAAGGTCAGGTATTGGGTCTGATTCTGGAGAGTGCCAACTGGCTAGAAATATCGCAGTTTCAGGGAGAAGCAGAAATCACCAGCGCCTATCGCGACATGCTAGACGGCAAAGTCGGGGCTGAGACAGGTGTTATTTTTTGCGCCAAAGGCGTATTTTAATCCTGCCCCATTGAAAAACCCGTCGCCATGTCCAATATCTAATATATGAGCGAAACAACACCAAAAACCGCCTCGCCTTTCAGCATTGATTGGCGCTGCCGCCCAACCTGGCGCACCGCCAGCTATAACACCTTATGGTGCCTCATCGGCTGTTCGATTGGCGATATGGGCACCATCCTTTATTTCCAACTGACCGGCATTGCCTGGCCGGTCTGGGCAATTATGGGGCTGGCGATTATCAACGGCTTGCTGACCTCGATTGCGCTGGAAACCATTTTGCTGGCCCGCCAAATGGCGCTGAAAGCAGCCTTTCATACGGCCATTGGCATGTCGCTGATTTCTATGGTGTCGATGGAACTGGCAATGAACATTGTCGATGTGCTGGTCACTGGCGGCGCCCGCCTCACCCTCTGGGTTTTGCCGCTGATGTCGTTGGCCGGCTTTATCACCCCACTGCCGTATAATTATTGGCGCCTAAAAGCCCTCGGCAAGGCCTGCCACTAGCATTAACTGTTTTCTTTTTCCAACAGCTTGTATAGCCTTCTCACACGTAAGAGGGAGTTCAAGTTTATGGAGCAAGTCAATGAGTTTAAGCGCGGTTGGAAGGTTCTATTCGCTTGTTTTTTGGGTATCGCGGTTAATCTGGCCACACTTCCCTATTATACCAATGGTATTTTCATTCGCTTCTGGCAGGAAGAATTTGGCTGGAGTCGCGCCGAAATAGGTGCCCAGACAAGTATCGCCGTGATTGTCATGGTGCTCAGTGCACCGCTTGCCGGACGCTTGCTCGACCGCTATGGCATCCGTTTGGTGGCCTCTATTTCGCTGACGCTTTTCGCGGTGACGCTATATTCAGTGCGCCATGTCGTTGATTCACTGGCCGACCTTTACATCATCTCTATGCTATATGCGCTTTTAGGTATCGCCTCGACACCGATTGCTTTTACCCGCGCGATTAGCGCGTTTTTCGTCAAACATCGCGGCCTGGCGCTTGGTATCGGCCTTTCTTCAACCGGCCTGACAGCTTATTTCTCGCAAACCTATCTGACGCCTTATGTCGCCGAACATGGCTGGCGCGCCGGTTATGACATTCTGTTCTGGGTGGTCATGGTGACGGTGCCATTCGTCTATTTCTGGACCCGCGATTATCCCGAGGACACGCCAACACAAAACCAAGACAGCGAGACAGCACCCAGTGAGCAGAGAGCGCAAAGTGCACATAGTGATTATGACCTAACCTTCTCGGAAAGCATCCGCACCGTCACATTCTGGAAACTCGCGACTATTTTCTTTATCCTCGCCGTGGCCATTCTCGGCATTGTGCCAGCCTATATTCCGCTGCTTCTCGACGCTGGCCTATCGCCCGCCGAGGCCGGTCAAATTGGCGGGGTGATGGGCATTTCGGTATTGGCAGGACGCCTCATCATCGGCGCCGCTCTGGACCGCGTCTATCCGCCTTATGTGGTCGCCACCGTCTTTACATTGGTCGCCGCCAGCTGCTTGGCATTGGGCATGGGGGGTATTGAATATGCCTTGCTCACGGCCATCGCTCTGGGCTTTGCCGTCGGCGCCGAAGTTGACCTTATTGGCTATTTCACGGCGCGCTATTTTGGCCTGTCCCATTACGGGGCCATTTATGGTCTGCAATACAGCATTTTCATCGGCGGTGCTGGGGTCAGCCCGATTTTGGTCGGCTATAGCTGGGACGTCACCGGCAATTATGATGTGGCGCTGATTGGCGCCGCGTGCATGCTGATACCGGTGGTGCTGATCAGCTTCACCCTGCCGCGTTTTAACGACGAAATGGCCGCCCATTAAGCCGCCCATAGGGGTATTCGCAAGGCCTTAAGCCGGCTGATGACGGGGCCGCCAATGCTTGACTTATCGACACCGGGGTGCCAGCATCTTTAGCAATCTTGGGAGGATTGTGACAGTCGTGTTTTTGACGCGATGGAGGTTGCGTTTTTGGACGCGATAGGAGGAGTAAACAGTGTTTAAATATAAACCGAAAACAGTCGATGAAATTGTCATTCGGGATTTTTCCTTTGAATTTCCAGATGACATTGATCCCGTATGGATTCCCAATCAACGTGTGCGCAGTCACATGTTCAACGGCCTATCTCTGACCATGCCGCATCTTGAGCCATATCTGGTCAAGACAGCCCGCGAGTCAGCCCGTGGCATTGAATGCGAAGAATTGCTGGCCGATATTCGTGGCTTCTGCGGCCAAGAGAGCCAGCATTATAAATGTCATCGCCGTCTCAATGATGTGCTGACCGCCAATGGCTATCCTGAGTTCGCGAAAGTCGAAGAACGCATGGATAAGGCATGGAAAAAACTAATGACCCAAAGCCTCGAAAAGCGGCTCGCCTATTCAGCCGGTTTTGAGTGTATGACCAATGGCTTCACCCTGTGGCTGATTAAAAAGCGTCTGCAATTATTCAAAAATGCAGATCCGCATATCACCTCTTTCTGGCTGATGCATATGATTGAAGAAACCGAGCACAAAACCGTTGCGCTCGATTGCTATATGGCCCATTCGGGTCGCTATTGGACGCGCTTCTTGGGCGTGTTCCACGGCTCGTTCCATGTCGTCGGCTGGGGTCTTATCGGCATGATGTCGGGCCTTAAACAAGATGGCGTGCTGAAAAAACCAAGCACATGGTTTGAGCTGGCCCGCGAAATGGGGTCGATGATTTATAATGTCGGGCCGTTTTTGCTCCGCGCCTTAAAGCCCGGCCATGACGCGCGTGACGAGATTGACCCGTCATGGATGCATCAATGGACGGATGGCTACGCCAAAATGCCTGCTGAACAGCCTATCCCGCTCCTGGATACAGAACATCCGGACATGCCGGTACCTTTTGAAACCTTACAGGCAGCTGAATAACCTGTAGATCTGTCTGGGAGGACATTATGGATAGATATCAAAAACTAATGATCGCGCATGGCTTTTTGGTCACGTTGGTTGGCCTGCTGGCCGGCTTTATGCTGATGTTTAGCATGTTGGGTGGGCTTGAGCTTGGGCCTGGCAACTGGCTGGAATTTAGCGTCTATGGCAGCGTCGATGGCTGGGTGCGGGCGCACAGTGGCGGCCTCACCAATGGCATGCTGACAGTGATTGTCGCGCTCGCCTTGCCGAAACTCGAGATCAGCGAAAAAATGACCAAGTTCTTTGCTTGGGGTCTGATTTATTGCGCTTGGACCTTCACCGCCTTCTATTGGATTGGCAACGCTTCAGCCAACCGTGCTTTGTCGATTGGCGACAATGTATTTGGTGCGGCTGACTGGCTTAGCATTATCGGCTTCTTGCCGGGTCTGCCGAGCATCTTTATTGGCCCTGCCGTGCTGTATATCGGTGCGCGCGGCGCGCTGCGGGCGATACAAAAAAGCTAATCGCTAAAAATACGGCGAGCCTCAGCTAACCGCATCTTGCTGCGGATAGTTGAGGCTCTGCCGCTTTTGCTGCCAATCCGGCAGAAACTTATCCATCAGTCGATAAAACCGCGCATTGTGATAGCGCTCGAATAAATGCACCAATTCGTGCACCACGACATATTCCAACAAGGCCACAGGCTTATGCGCCAAATCGCTATTCAACCGAATGGTGGCGCGGCGAATATTGCAACTGCCCCAGCGCGTCTTCATCCGTTGCACATAAAGCCCATTGGGTTTGACCTGCATCACCTCGGCCCAATGGGCAATGAGTGGCTCGGCCTCGGCGCGTAATTGCTGGCGCAACCACGCCTCGAGCAAATCATAACGTTGCTCGCGTGTGGCCTGCGCGCGGCAATGTAAAACCACCTCGTCGCCGCTTATCTCGACGCATTGGCGATTACGGCTTGGCCGCACCCGAAGATAATAATCGGCGCCCCATAGCTGATAAGTCTCACCATCGAGAAACTGCGCCTCGCGCGTCGGGGCTTGCGCTTGCAGCCGTGCTTGGTGCTTTTCAATCCAGCTTTGTTTTTCGCGGACAAACTGCTCAATCGTCGCCAGCCGTGTGCCATGCGGGGCCGATATTTGCACCTGCCCATCAGGCGGGGCGATTTTTAGATTGACGTTTTTGATCGCCTTAAAGGTGACATTGACGCTCTGCCCACCAACTTGCACTTGTGTCATAGCGTCCCTTCCCTCAGGCTTCAGCAAAAAAAATAACGCCCAATCATAAGCCTGTTTGTCGCCAGCGCAATCGACCAACTGCGACCTTTCGCGCATCGTGGTTGACCCGGGGCTTGGCTAAAACAAACCCATGCTTATCGGTGCGGGCCGTGTAAGGCCGTTTGTTAATCTGCTTATGCTGACGCTGTTTGTTTTCAGCGGCATCGGCGCGTCTGCCTGCCACAAGGTCGGCGATGTGATGACCATTTGCGGTGCCTCGGGCTTTGAAACCGTCTATATCGACTGGCAAAACGATAGCTCGTCATCTGATCAGCACGAGGTCGACAGCGAACCAAGCTGCTGTGACACCGGTCTGCATAAAACCGCATTATCGGCCAAACGGGCCAGCCTATTTGCCGCGCCGAGCGACAGCCTTCTGCCGCCGCGCCAGAATATCCACCTCCCCGAAACCCTCACCCGCTCTTACCACTCGCGGGCCCCACCTGTTTCAGCCAATACCTAAAAAACCTACTGAAACAGACTGGAAAAATTATGAACATCTTAAAAAACCTGCCGGGCGCCCGCCTGGTCGTCACTGCTGTGGCAACCCTTACCCTTTCAACCGCTTTCTCAACCGCCTTTGCTGACGCCCGCGCCATTGACCACGCGCCGATTGGCGTGATGGCCGACCATATGCACAAAGCCGGCGAATGGATGGTCTCTGTGCGCCACATGCAGATGCAGATGGACGGCAACCGCAATGGTCGCAACAAAGCCAGCGATGCCGATATTCTGCAAATCGCCAACAGCCATAGCGGCCCCGCCACATTGAAGGTGGTGCCGCAAAATATGACCATGGATATGACCATGCTCGGCATGATGTATGCGCCAAGCGAGGACATCACATTGATGGTGATGGCGAATTATCTTGAAAACCAAATGACCGCCACCACCTACGCCATGATGGGCGGGGCCAAATTAGGCACTTTCACCACCCACTCAGAAGGCCTTGGCGACACAACCATCGCCGCTTTGTTCAAGGTGGGCGCCCTGCCAGCCGGTGAAAACGGCAAATGGCACGGTAGCTTCGGCATCAGCCTGCCCACTGGCTCGATTAAACAGGCCGATAGCATTCTGACGCCGATGAATATGAAAATGGTCGCCCGCCTGCCTTATGCCATGCAATTAGGCTCCGGCACTTATGATGTGAAACCATCACTGACCTACACCGCCGATAAGGGCTCTTATGTCTATGGCGCGCAAATTAACGCGACACTGCGGCTTGATGACAATAGCCAAGGCTACACACTGGGCGATAAAGCCAGCGCCGAAGCATGGGTGATGACCTCATTCAGCGACCAATTGAGCGGCTCGCTGCGCCTGAAAGCCGAAACCAGCGGCGACATTGACGGCCAAGATGCGGCAATCGACAAGCCGGTGCAATCGGCCCAGACGCATATGTATGGCGGAGAGCGCGTGCATCTCGGCCTCGGCTTCAACGTCATCGGCCATCACGGCTGGCTGGCTGGCCACCGCTTCGCCTTTGAAGCGACAATGCCGATCTATGAAGACCTCAATGGCCCGCAAATGTCGCAAGACATGAACCTGACCTTGGGTTACCAGAAAGCTTGGTAATGATGCTTTTGGCCTCCGGCAGCATCTGTCGGAGGCCGCGAGCGTTTCTGGGCGCGCCGGCGGCGATAAAACGCTTGCCAAGCTCGCCGGTTTGCCGCGATAAAATAACAACACAATCAACCACAGGGAGAACACGATGATTGGACGGTTAAACCATGTCGGCGTCGCTACGCCGTCGATTGATGAGAGCGTAAAAATGTACCGCGACATTCTCGGCGCGACGCATATTGGCGAGAAGTTTGCGCTTCCCGAGCAAGGCGTGCATGTCTGCTTTGTCGATGTCGACAATAGCCAAATCGAGCTCATCGAACCCTATGACGAGAACAGCCCGATTAATGGCTTTCTGAAAACCAACCCGAGCGGCGGCCAGCACCATGTGTGTTACGAAGTCGACGATATTCACGTGGCGCGCGACGAAATGATTGCCAAAGGCGTGCGGGTGCTCGGCGAGCCGCGCATTGGCGCCCATGGCACGCTGATTATTTTTCTTCATCCGAAAGATATGGGCGGTGTGCTGACCGAATTAATGGAACGCCCAGAAGCGGCGCATTAACTGGCAAAAGCAATATAAAGCGAGCATGGACATAGGGCCGACGCTGGGAAATAATACCCGCAAGAGACGTGCCAAGGAGGCGAGAAAATGAGCCAATTACAGACCTATAAGAGCGATCTGGTGAAAACACGGATTGTCGAAACCGACGAAGCCGCCGCCCGCGACGGGCTGCGACAGGGCGACATCCTCGTGCGCATTGAAAGCTTCTCCTTCACCGCCAATAATGTGACCTATGGCGCGGCTGGCGACGATATTGGCTATTGGCAATTCTTCCCCGCCCTCGACAATGAGGATGGTGCATGGGGGCTGATTCCAGTTTGGGGATTTGCCGAGATCACCGCCTCAAAGGCCAACGGGCTGGAAGTCGGCGAACGGATTTTCGGCTATTTCCCACCGGCTGATTTTCTTACCCTGTCACCGTCGAAAATGTCGCCTGTGCATTTCGTTGACGGCGCCGACCATCGCGCCGACTTGCCGCCGGTTTATAATAATTACGTCCGGCTTTCTGGTGAGGCCGATTATGATCCGGCGATGGATTACACGCGGGCGCTGCTATTCCCGCTGCATGTCACCTCCTTCTGCCTGTGCGACGCGCTGCAAGATGCTGGCTATCACAACGCCAAGCAGGTGATTATCGTCAGCGCCTCAAGCAAAACGGCGATTGGCTTGGCCCAAGGCCTGAAAGACGAAGCCAACGCACCAACCACTTTCGGCCTGACATCGGGCGGCAATCGCACCTTTGTTGAGAGCTTGGGCTGTTACGACCACGTGATTTGCTATGACGAGCTGGATAAACTCGACGCCAGCTTGCCCAGCGTCATGGTCGATATGTCGGGCGACCGCTTCGTGCTCGGCACGGTGCACGGCGCGCTCGGCGATAATATGCTGAATTGCATCCAAGTCGGCATGACCCATTGGGAATATCGCGACGCCGAAAAAGACCCCATCGCGGCGCAGATTATCCAACAACGCAGCGCCTTCTTCTTCGCCCCGAGCCATATTCAAAAACGTATCGGCGATTGGGGGCAGGATGGTTACAAAGCCCGCACTAATGCCTTTATGGCAGCGCGCGCCGCCCAAAGCCGAGAATGGATGCATATCGAGACGATATCGGGCATGCAGGCTTTCAGCCGCACCTATGATGAGGTTGTCGTCGGCAATATGAAACCAAGCGAAGGGTTGATTATTCTCCCGTGACCGCGTTTTCACATAGCCGTAAAATTCTGCTGCTCGGCAGCGGCGAGCTTGGCAAGGAGCTGGTGATTAGCCTGCAACGCCTCGACCAGCAGGTTATCGCCTGCGATTGCTATGACGGCGCGCCCGCCATGCAGGTGGCCGATGGCTATGAAGTATTTGATATGCTCGACGCCGCCGCCTTGGAAGCGGTGATCGAGCGCCACCAGCCAGATTTCATCGTGCCAGAAATTGAAGCGATTGCGACCTCTCTGCTGGTCGACAAAGAAGCCGAGGGCTACACCATTGTGCCATCGGCCAAAGCCGTCGACCTGACCATGAACCGCGATAAAATCCGCGATCATGCCGCCTCGATTGGCCTGCGGACAGCCCGCTTTGCCTATGCCGAAAGCGAAGATGAGTTGCTGGCACGGGCCAGCGAGATTGGCGGCAAAGTGGTTATCAAGCCGGTGATGAGTTCATCGGGGAAAGGCCAAAGCACGGCCACCAGCCAAGACCAATTACGCGCCGCATGGCGTTACGCCCTAGACGGCATGCGCGGCGACCGGGCGCGGGTGATTGTCGAGGAATTCATCGATTTCGATTATGAGATTACCCTGCTGACCATTCGACAAAAAACCGGCGACACGCTGTTCTGCCCACCCATCGGCCATGTGCAGGCGCGCGGCGATTATCAATATAGTTGGCAAGCTGCGGCATGTTCCGATGCGGTCATCGCCGATGCCCAAGCCATGGCTGCTAAAATGACCGCAGCGCTTGGCGGGGCTGGCTTATTTGGCGTCGAGTTTTTTGTCACCAAACAGGGCGAGGTGGTGTTTAGCGAGCTCAGCCCGCGCCCGCATGACACTGGGCTGGTGACGCTTTACACGCAAGATTTGAGCGAGTTTGACCTGCACGCGCGCGCCCTTCTGGGCCTGCCCATCCCGCCGATTACGCTGCTGCGCGAAGGCGCCAGCCAAGTCATCTTGGCCGATGCCGAGGCCAGCGGGCCTTATGACATAGACGGCATTGACGCGGCCTTGGCGGTGGCGAATTGCGATATTCGGATTTTTGGCAAACCGGTGGCGCGCCCCTATCGCCGCCTTGGTGTGGTGCTCGGCCCCGACATTGCGACGGCGCAAAAAGCCGCGCAGTGTGTCAGCGTGCGTGCGCGCTAACACAGCGCTTCCTCTGGCAGCTTTTTGCCGCTAGGCTCGACGCTCACATAAGGGGAGAAAAACATGAGCATTTCAGAAAACCAAAAACCGATTGAGACGGGTCTCGGCCCGCGTCCCGAACCAGCCGACATTCTGGCTGGCATTGATTTGAGCGACAAAACCGCTCTGGTCACTGGCGGCTATTCAGGCATTGGGCTTGAAACCGTGCGCGCCTTGGTCAATGCCGGTGCCCATGTGCATGTGCCCGCCCGCGACAAAGCCCGCGCCGCGCAAGCGCTGAACGGCATCTTGGAGGCCAGCCATATCGGTGAGATGGATCTCGGAGACGTCAACTCAGTCTATCGCTTTGCCGAAGATTTCTGCGCCCAGCAGGACAATCTCGATATTCTCATCGCCAATGCCGGCGTGATGGCATGTGCCGAAAGGCGCACCGCGCAAGGCTGGGAAACCCAAATCGGCGTCAACCATTTCGGCCACTTCGCCCTGATCAGCAAGCTGATTAACCAACTAACCGCCGGAGATGGCGCCCGGGTTGTAGCGCTGTCCTCCATCGGCCACCGGCTCGGCGGCATTGATTTTGACGACATGCACTATCAAACCCGGCCTTACGAGAAGTGGCAGGCCTATGGCCAATCGAAAACCGCCAAATCGCTATTGGCCGTCGAATTGGACGCCCGCTACAAAGACCAAGGAGTGCGCGCCTTTGGTGTGCATCCGGGTGGGATTTTCACGCCGCTTCAGCGGCATTTGCCGAATGAAGAAATGGTCGCCCTCGGGTGGAAGAACGAAGACGGCAGCGCCAGTGATGTCGCCGCCAGCATCTTCAAAACACCGGCCCAAGGGGCTGGCACCAGCCTGTGGGCGGCAACCAATCCGAGGCTCGACGGGCTGGGCGGGGTGTATTGCGAGGACTGCAATATCGCCGCCGTCTCAGACGCTGATGACACCGCACCTGCCGGTGTACGCGCATGGGCGGTCGATGGCGACATCGCCCGACGCTTGTGGGAAGAAACAGAGAAAACTCTGGCGGCGCTTTAGTCTGCGTTTAACAAATCTTCGGGGTTCGGCCATTTTGTCGCCAGACAAGAAGGCCGCGCCCCGATTTTTTTGTGCCACGCCGTCATCGCCGGTAAAGCAGCGACCATCTCAGCCCCTTCCGGGGTCATCAGCGCGGCATCAATATTGCCATACATAAAAATATCCGCCAGCGAGACATCCGGCCCAGCCATAAACGGCGCCTGCGCCAAACGCTGCTCAACCACACGCAAGTGATAAGCGATATGGGGCAATGCCTCACTAATCATTTGCTCATTCGGTTGCCGCCCCATCAGCGGCGCCACCAGACGCGGCAAAACCAAGCGTTCTTCGAGGATGGGAAAGACATAATGGCTGGCCACACCAACCCATTGCAGGCAACGCGCGCCCGCTTCGGCATCGGCGGGCTGCAGGGCGCGGTTATTATATTTGCTGTCGAGATAGCTGGTAATCGCCAGCGTCTCATAAAATTCGACCCCGTCAATAGTGGCGGCGGGTGTGCGCAAAAATGGGTGATGCTGGCCCGCTTCTTTGGTGCCCGTGCCGGTGGCTTGCAGGCGCCACGAGACGCCAGCTTCTTCGGCGACAATCGAACACACGCGCGAAAACATCGAGACTTGCGGCGCGTATAACACCATCACTTCTTGCTCGGCCATAGCGGGGTCTCCTATGTGATGACGCGGGCTACGAAGTCGGCGATTTCCTGATTGCAAATCTTCGACATCCGCGCCCCCGGCACGAAGCCGTTAAAGCCGTGAATGGCGCCCGGGAAAACATGCAATTCGCACGCAACGCCGGCTTGCGATAGACGCTGGGCATAGGCGATATCTTCATCAAGGAACAGGTCTAAATCACCAACCGGTAAATAGGTCGGCGGCAGGCCCGATAGATCATCGGCGCGGGCCGCCGCCGCATATGCCGATACACCGTCGCCGCCCGGCGCGTGGCCTAGAAACGACGTCCAGCCAAATAAATTCGCCTCGCGTGACCAAACCGGCGTGTTTTCGTGGTCTGCATCGGGCTGAGCGATATTGCGGTCATCAATCATCGGATACAGCAAAACCTGCCCGACCAAACTGATCGGGGCTTGGTCGCGCACCCGCAAAGCCAAGCCAGCCGCCAATCCGCCGCCCGCACTGGCACCGCCAAGGGCAATGCGCGTGGTATCAATGTGATAATCAGCAGCCTTGTCGACCAGATGCATCAAGCCGTCATAGCAATCATTATGCGGGGCTGGAAATGGATGCTCGGGGGCCAGCCGATACTCGACCGACACGCCGATACAGCCGAGCTGGCTGGCAAAACGCGCCATCAGCGCATCGTCTTGCGCCGCCGAGCCGAGCACATAGCCGCCGCCATGCATCCAATAAACCAGCGGCACCGGCGCATCGCCCAAATGGGTCGGGCGCATCATCCTCAAGGGGATTTGATGGCCATCCGACCCGCTGACCATGATCACCTCTCGGGTGACATTGTCTGGCATCTCGAAATTTGACAGCAACAGTCCATTGCGCGCCGCAGCAGCGGCGCGCGAGGCTGGTAAATCGTCACCGAGATTGGCGCCCAATGGCATGGCCACCTTTAGCATCGCCAAACCGTCAAGCAATTCCGGATCAACGCGCTCTAGCACGGCTTAGCTCTCGACTTTGAAGGTCAGGCCCGCATTGGCGACCAAACGCTCAATCAGCTTGTGACCCATGGATGGCGCGGTTGTCAGCACACCGCCGGCAGCCCCTTCCGAGTCTTTCAGCAAGCACATGGCACTTTCGGCAATCATTTTCGAGGTCGAGCCATAGCCCGGGTCGAGATCGCCGCTGACGCTAGCTGTCAGTGTTTCACCGGCAGCTGTCGTGCCGTGGAACAAAATGTCGTAATTGCCGGCTTCGCGCGACTCTTTCGTCGGGCCTTCGCCCGGTTGTGGCACATCATCGCCTTCCAGCGGATTGGTCGCCGCAACGAATTCAGCAACCGCTTTGCCTTCATCACCAGCGCCAGTCATCATCATTTCGTCATAGACGAAATCTTCGCCATAGGCGTGGCCGAGCAAAGCATTCGAGCGGTGAACGTTTTTGGTGTTAATCGGCGCCATAATAAACGGTGCCAACCATTGCCCCATAACCTCGTCTTCCACCGGCTTGCTATCATCCGGCTGGGCTGGGCCTTGAAAGCCATTGGCCAGCGAGAACGGATTGGCCAGCACATTAATCAGCTCTGGGTTTTTCGCAATGGCTGCCATGGTGGCACCCAAAGAGGCTGCCGTGCCGCCTGAAAACTCGCCATTCATGGCGCGCACACGGCCTCGCACGCGCGGGCACGGAGCGCCGAATTTGTCTTGCGACGCTTGCTGCAAAAAGTAAACGCCGAGATCAAACGGGATCGAGTCAAAGCCGCAAGAATGGACAATCCGCGCGCCAGAGGCTTTGGCGGCGGCGTCATGGGCGTTAATCGTCTCATGCATCCAGCCCGGCTCGCCCGACAGGTCAACATAATCCGTGCCCAGTTCAGCACAGGCCGCGACAATATCTGAGCCATAAAGCTGGTATGGGCCAACGGTTGTGCACAAGACGCTGGTGCGCCCGACCATGTCGCGCACTAAGGCCGGGTCACTGGCATCGGCGACAACCAGCGGGGTGTCCGGATTGGCACCAATGAGGTCTCTGACTTCGGCCAGTTTATCGGCGCTGCGGCCAGCCATCGCCCAGTTAACGTCGCGGCCATATTGACCTTCCATATATTCGGCGACGAGACGTCCGGTAAAGCCAGTGGCGCCATAGACGATTATATCAAATTCTCTGTTCTTACTCATTGGTAACTCCTTAATTTTTGAAAAGTCAGTTTACTCGCACGGCCTCCAGACGCAAGCCTAGCGTGTGCGGTCGCGCCATAAATATGGCCAGAAAAATGCAAAGCCGGTGACAATCAGTCCGATGTAAAGATAGCTCAGACGATGGAACGCCCCGCCCTCGACAAGCATACCGGCGAGAAACGGCCCCAAAGCCGCGCCGAGCAAACCGACGCCGGCATTGACCCCCATCAGGCGGCCTTGTGTATCGAGACGCGCCACAACCGCCACCAAAAACGGGTCGGTGAAATTTTGCGCAAAGCGCGACACGCCGAACAAAATGATAAAGCTCAGCGGCACGCTGGCTTGCGGCACCAAGGCCGAGCACAGCCACAAGCTGGCACCGCCAATCAGCACCGGCCAGAAACTGCCCCACTTCTGCCCGACCGCCGCCGCTAGACCAGCCCCTGCCAGCCCGACAAAAATACTGGCGGCAAAAATCGTCCCGATGGTCGCCAAATCCAGCCCGATCGCCACCCCCATGCGTTCGGTGAACGACCACAGCGCCATGCCCGCCGTGGCAACCAAAACTGCATAACAGGCAAGGCGTATGGCGTCACCGCGCATCGCCGGTGACAGGGGCGTTGGTGGCGGGCCGTTGGCCGGAAGCAAGAGAAACACAGGCGCGGCAATCAACGTCATCACCGCCAGAAAGCCATAGGCGCCAGCCAAGGCGTAAAACTCAATCAGATAGGGCAGCACGAGATATAAAAGCACGGCCACCGCCGAGTCGAATAGGATAATCAACGCCGTCAGACGCTCGGGATTATGCGATAATGGAATGGTGGCGGCCAAAATAGCCACCAAAATACCGGCCGACGCGCCAGCCAGCATGCGCTCAAGATAAAACAGCCCTGGCATCCAGTTCCACGCCGAGGAGAATTGCATCAGCGCCAACACCAAGGCGGCGCCAAAGGCCCAACGCTGGCGATGCAGGCGATTAATATTTGGGGCCAGCAAAATCGCTACCGCCGCCATGGAGAGCAGCTCAAGACTGCTGAAAATACCCGCCTGCGAGGTCGAAAACCCGCGATGGTCAATCAGCGCGCCAACCACCAAAGGGGCCACAGTGAGGCTTTGATAGGCAATCAGGCCAGCCAGCGCGGCCGGTATTAACAAAGCCCGCACGCCGAGCATTGTGTAATCTGTCTCGCTCATATCAGGCGCCGATTGTGTCATTTTTATTCCTTATGGAGCGCCGCTTCAGGCGAGATGTGTAACGCTTAGGAGGTAAGCTTTTCGTCAGCCATGTCAATGAGGCTGGTGTGTTTTAGCTGATTTCAAGACCGCGAGACCTGCTGATAAATCACCAATACGAGACGCAGCGACAACTGAAAAGCCAGCGCCAAAAGCGCCGCCAGCACGGCGAGGCTTTTCATTTGCGTGGTCTCACTGGCGGCCGACACTGCCGCCTCGGTGATCTCTGGGAAGCCACTGAGTAGGAAATATAATTGCACATTCTCGGCCAAATCGAAGGCCATCACGAAAACCGGCAAAATCGCCAGCAAGCGCAATATCGGAAACGCCGCCAAACGCAGCAATAAGCCGATGGCCAGCGTGCCATAAACAAACGGGAAAATCGCATCCAGCGTGATACTGGCCAGCGCGTAGCTGGCCCGCCCGTCAGCCCCATAGACCAGCATCAACTCGCGCAAAGTCATGAGGTCATAGCCGCCCTGCAAAGTATCGAACATCGGCCCGCCAAGGCGTTGGGTCAATTCCTGAAACGCCATAATCAGCACCACCGACAAAATCGTGCAGGCCATCAGCACTCTGCGGTCTTCAATAAATTTAATTATGCCGCCCATTTATGTCCCCTAATTCATAGAATTCGATTATTGTGGTAAAAATTTATTCACACAAGCGAATACCGCTTGCCCCATGCGCCGCCTTGGCGCCGCCGACACAACATAGGGAGCCCGCCATCAGCGACACACAAAACACCTTTCAAGCCGTTATATGGGATTTTGGCGGAGTCATTACCTCCAGCCCATTTGAAGCCTTCAAACGCTATGAGGCTGAGCACAATCTGCCAGAAAACTTCATTCGCGGGATTAATGCGACCGACCCGGACACCAATGCATGGGCGTTGTTCGAGCGCAGTGAAATTGACGCCGCTAGATTCGACACGCAGTTTCTGGCCGAAGCCGAAGCGCAAGGCCATAGCGTGCGTGGTGCCGATGTGCTGGCTTTGCTGGCCGGCAGCGTGCGCCCCGAAATGGTCGACGTGCTTGACCGCCTGAAGCAAGATGGCTACCGCATCGCCTGTATCACCAATAATGTGAAGACCGGCAGCGGCGCCGGCATGGCGCGGACAGATGAAAAAGCTGCGCAAGTGGCCGAGGTGCTGGCCCGCTTTGAGCATGTCATTGAAAGCTCAGAAGTCGGCATCCGCAAGCCTGACCCGGCGATTTACCTAATGGCCTGCGACAAGCTCGGTGTGGCACCAGAGAACTGCATCTTCCTAGATGATTTGGGCATCAACCTAAAACCGGCCCGAGCGCTGGGCATGGCGACGATTAAAGTCGGTGCCGCCGCGCCCGCGATTGAGGAATTATCCAAATTGCTCGGCCATTCTCTGGCCTAAAATCGCCGCCCACGGGCAGCCATAAAAAAAACCCCGACATGTCGCCATGCCGGGGTTTTCTTTTGTTTGTCTATCGCCTTAGTGCGACAGCGCTCCTGATGGCGCGCGTGGAGGTGCTTTACGTGGGAACAGCATCTCCAGAACCACCGCCAGAGCTGGCAGAGCGGTTACCGCCATAATCATGTTCACCAAGAACATGAAGGTCAGCAGCAGACCCATATCTGCCTGGAATTTCAGTGCTGAGAAGGCCCATGTTGACACACCAACGGCCAGCGTCAGCGCGGTAAACACCACAGCCATACCGGTTTCTGTCAGCGTCAGCTTAAAGCTCGCAGTCACATCAAGACTTTCCGACAAGTGGAACTGAATGCGGTTATAGATGTAGAACGCATAGTCCACCCCCAGACCGACAGCCAGCACCATCACCGGCAAGGTGGCAACCGTCAGACCGATTTCCAGCACTTCCATGAACCAGTAGCCCATAAAGGTCGCCAGTGTCAGCGGCACACAGCACGCAACCGTGGCGCGCCAGTCACGATAGGTCAGAATAACAAGCGCGATAATCGTCAGATACACATAGATCATCATCGGCAATTCGGACTCTTCGATTTCCTCATTCACCGCCGCTTGCACACCCATATTACCGGACGCCAGACGTATCGACACAGGCACCAATTCGTGGCTGGTCACTTTCACGCCTTTGGCGCGAACCGCAGCAAGCAGGTCATCTGGGTTGTCAGAAGCGACATCATAAGTAATCGACAGCGACGTGTTACGGCCATCGTCCAAGACGTCGGCACGGATACCCATGTCATAGTCATAGGCGTCGCGCAGTGGCGGGTCAGTGATGATGTTCAGGCTGGCGATTGGCGCAGGGTTTTCAGCGCGGAATTGTTTCACCGCGGCGGTCACGCCCTTAATGGTTGTTGCTTTCGCATCATCAAGGAAGATCAACTGCGTCATCAATGTGCATTCTTCATTCAGAAGGCCAGTTGATGTGCCAATCGGAGACTGTGACTGCACCAGCGCATATTTGTTACGCGGTAGTGCTTGCCATTTCAAGTTACCCTCATTGAAGCCGGAGTTCGACTGACGTGTCAGATAAGGCAATGACAAGACCAGCGATACACCGTCAACGTTACGCAGATACCAGGTAAACTCATTCAGGTATTTCATGTATGAGTAATTGATACATGACTCACGCGGGGTCTCCACAATCACCGTCAGCAAATTCAGACCGAGAGAGAACTTCTCTGCAATCGAGCGGCTGTCTTGGTTGTAGCGGGCGTCAACGCGCAGCTCAGGTGAACCAGCGTGCAACGCTCCAACGTGGCGGTCTTGGCTTTGGATAAAGGCTGTCACGAACAAGACGGCTGATACAATCAGAACCACAATCGCTGGTTTTGGATTGGCGATGTTGCCCAATTTCTCCATCAGACGCACACGGGTTGCCCGCGCCTTCCCCGCACGAGCGACAAAGCCGTCATCAATCCGGAAGTAGCTTGCCAGAATTGGCAGCATAACCAGATTGGTCAGGATTTTCAGTGCCACACCGATAGACGCGGTAATCGCCAGTTCTTTAATCATCACAATCGGGATCAAGATCAGCGTACCGAAACCAACAAGGTCAGTGACCAGCGCCATTGAACCCGGGATCAACAGACCACGGAACGAGGCGCGCGCCGCTTCTTCGCTTGATTTACCCGATGAGATTTCAGCGGTGATCAAGTTAATCTGCTGCACACCGTGGCTCACACCAATGGCGAACACAAGGAACGGCACCAGAATAGCCAGCGGGTCAAGGCCGAAGCCGAGAATGTTCAAAATACCGAACTGCCAGACCAGTGAGGTCAGCGAGCAGAAAATCGGCAAGAAGGTCAAAATGGCGGAGCGGGCGTAGATGTACACTGACAAAATCGTCAGCAACAGCGCCACAGCAAAGAACTGCACCACCGTGCCAGCACCGTCGGCAATGTCACCAATCAGCTTAGCAAAGCCAATAATTTGAACCTGATATTTATCATTTTCGAATTTGTCGCGAATTTCGGATTCCAGTTTAGAGGCCAGATCGAAGTAATCGAGGCGCTCACCGGTTTTCACGTCAATGTCGAGCAATTCAGCCCGCACCATGGCGGCTGAGAAGTCATTGGCCACCAAACGGCCTACGAAGCCGCCGCGCACCACATTATTCTCAATAATATCAAGAGCTGGTTCGCAGGTTGTCGCCAAGCTGGCTGTTTTCAAGCGGGAGATACAGTCGCTGTCGAGGTTATCTACGGTAATGGTGCCCGGGATAACATCATCGGCGACAAAGCCATCTTCTGTAATTTCAAAATAACGGGAGTTTGGCGTCCAAAGAGACGTCAGTGTGTGGCGTGCGACACCAGGCATATAGAACAAAGCGTCTGTCAGGTCTTTATAAGTCCCGAAAAAATCTTTGTTCCAGATTTTACCTTCGCGCTCTTTCAGAACAACAATAATCCGGTTCGACCCAAAAAGGCGATCGCGATATTCTTGGAATGTCTGAATATATTCATGGCCCGTAGGTAGCTGCTTTTCAAAACCAGCATCCATGGTCAATTGGGTAGCAAAGTAACCACCGTAAATTGTGAAGGCCGCAAACGCTGTCAGAATTAAGACGCGAAAGCGGAAAACGAGATTTTCTAAAAAAGGAACCATCAAGCCCTCCCAAGCTTAAAAAGGCCCAAAATGGGCTCTAAACGCGTTTGCAGTCTCGACAATAAATGGTCGCTTTTCAAGCAAAATATCGCTTTAGGGGCCGATTAATTGGCCGGAAAACGGCGATATGCGTGCATCTGTGAAAATGTGACGCAGGTGAGACATTCAGCTTTACTTCGCAGACGGCTAAAATTATGTATTGTTCACAATTTAGTAGCGTTTTCGGCCGATGGCCTCCTCACTGTCGGCCGTTTTTCTTTTCTGCCAAATGTGCCCGCCCAAATTCACACATTGAGAGAATTGAGACGGCCCGCTTAACTTTGCCGTAAAAAGCGCTAAGTTAGCCCCATGCCTGAAGCCGACGATAGCCAAGCATCTTTAGACCTGCCCACGGCGGACCTGCAAGATGGCCGCCAATCGCCGGCGGCGCTTGCCTTACAACGCGGCGTCACCCGTATGCTGGCGCAACACGGCGTTGCCTGCCTGCCGGAAGTCAGCCTGCCGAATTACCGCCGCGCCGACTTGCTGGCTCTGAGCAAAAAGGGCGAAATCTGGATTATTGAGCTGAAAAGCAGTTTGGCCGATTACCAAGCCGACAAAAAATGGCCTGATTATCTCGACTATTGCGACCGCTTTTACTTTGCCGTGGCGCCCGATTTTCCAGTTGAGGTGCTGCCGTCCGATGCCGGCTATATGCTTGCCGATAAATATGGCGCCGAGATTATCCGCGAGGGCCAAGGCGATTGTCAGGGGCGCAAATTACCAGCCGCGCGACGCAGCCTTATCACCCGCTTAATGGCGCGGGTTGGGGCGTTTCGCTGGTCACGCCAACTCAACCCGTCGCGGCGCAACACGCCACCGCGCGATTAACACTGAGAAATAAGGTAGATTTAGCGCGGCGCGCGTTTGGCCAGAATCCGCTGCAAGGTGCGCCGGTGCATGTTCAAGCGGCGCGCCGTTTCAGACACATTACGGTCGCATAATTCAAACACACGCTGGATATGTTCCCAACGCACGCGGTCTGCCGACATTGGGTTTTCCGGTGGTGGCGCTTTGCCCGCTGGGTCGGCCATCAGTGCCGCGTGAATTTCATCGGCATCTGCCGGTTTGGCGAGATAATCTACGGCGCCGCGTTTCACCGCTTCCACCGCCGTGGCGATATTGCCATAGCCGGTTAGCATAATAATGCGGGCGTCAGGGTTTTCGCTCTGTAGACTGCGCACCACATCTAAGCCATTGCCATCTTCGAGCCGCATATCAACCACCGCAAAGGCTGGTTTGACCTGCTTGCCGAGTTGGATGCCCTCGCTGACCGAGCCAGCGCTATGCACTTCATAGCCGCGACTGTCCATGGCCCGCGCCAGGCGTTCCAGCCATGTGCGGTCATCATCGACAATCAATAATGTCGGCTTTTGCTCATCTGTATCGTTTTGCATCGTTGCCATTCCGCAAATCCCTGTGTCGTTGTAGAGGATATAGGTGAAAGACCCGTTATTTCAATAACCTTGTTCGATTGCCGAGCGCGGCCAGATGATTTTCACACATGCTCCGGTGCGGCTGGCCGTCGGCTCCTGGCCGTCCTGTTGCATTTTCTCAATCCGTCGATCGATTTCCGACGGGCGCAAATTATAAGCGTTAATTTGCCCGCCAAAGCGTTGCAGCAGCGTGCGCGCGATAAAAAAGCCGAGACCTAAACCAAATTCATCATTTTCATCGCGTTGCGTCGAATCCGAGCGCCTCGAACTGGTATACGGCTCGCCCAAATGGGTCAAAATATCGGCGGCAAAGCCCGGCCCGTCGTCAGATACCTCAACTGCGATGACATCGGCTGAATAAGACGCCTTCAGCCAGACATGCTGATCGGCAAACTCAGTGGCGTTTTCGATGATATTGCCGAGCCCATAAATCAGCTCGGGTTGGCGCAGCAAGCGCGGCTCGGGGCCAGCATCATCTGTTTGTGGGACGCAGCTAATGTGGATTTGTTTCTCAAGCAGCCCGACTTCCAGCACCGCCTCATCAAGGAAGCCGCGGAAAGATAGACCTGAAAGTACCGGATCTTTTTCTTCTTCGCTGGTCAGCGAAGTCAAAATATCGCGCGAGCGCAAAGCCTGTTCGCGGATCAGGCTGACATCCTCTTTCACCGCATCGGGCACTGCCGGGTTATTCTGCAATTCGCCGCTGACCAAAACAATCGTGCCCAGCGGGGTGCCGAGTTGATGGGCGGCGGCGGCGGCCAGCCCGTCCAATGCCGATAAACGTTGCTCGCGGGCCAACACACTGCGCGTCGCCGTCAGGGCCATCGACATGCGCCGCCCCTCGCGGCTCACCCGCCAAACATATGTCGGAATAAACACCAGCCCCAAAAGCAAAGCGCTCCAAAGGCCGATGCGGTACAGCTCAGGGATTTGCGGCGCCTCACCCTGCCACGGCAAAGGCTGAGAAAACCACAGCAGGCCAGTCACCAAAATACTGGCCAGCGCCACCAAAGCCACCGTGGTGCGGGCGTTGAGCAGCGAGGCCGATACCGTCACCGGCGCCAGAAACAGCAGTGCAAAAGGGTTCACAATCCCCCCCGTCAGATACAGAAGCGCGCTTAATTGCAGCAAGTCATAGGCCAAATAGACCGAGGTCTGGCGCCGCGATAATAGGGTCGAGAATGAATACCGCAAACCAAGCCAGATATTAAGCGCCACCGACATGGAGATAATCAGCAATAGCTCAATCAGCGGCAGCGGAAAGCCAAAACCAAAATACACCGCCAGAACCGCCGCCAATTGTCCGGCCACCGCCATCCAACGCAAAGCGATTTGACCACGCAGACGCACCGCCAGCGGCGTCGGCGGCAGCCCCATATCAATCGAGTTGGTCTGGTTTTCGGACATTAGTCGCGCTCAGCGGCTTCCAGCAGAGCAGCGATGTCGCGATGGCGCATCTCGCGGGCCCAATCCAGGGCCACCCGCCCTGTGCTGTCGCTTTCATCAATGTCGGCACCGGCCGCCAGCAGCATTTTAGTAATGTCATAGGCGCCGAGACGCGAGGCCATCAGCAACGGCGCTTCATAATTATAACCGGAGCGGTTTGGGTTGGCGCCGGCTTCGAGCAAATAGCTAACAATGCTCTCGCGCTCGCGCAGCACCGCATAGGTTAGCGCGGTGTGGCGGTCGCCGGCGCGCTTTTCAAGGTCGGCGCCATTTTCCACCAAAACCACTACCGCCGCCAATTGGTTCCATTCGCTGGCGATATGCAGGGCCGTGCGCTTTTCGCGGCCCAGCTGATCAATCTTGTCGCCATCTTGCAGCCGCTCGATGATGGCATCCAAGTCGCTTGTCCGCGCTGCTTCAATTAAGGCGGTATCGGGTATGACCGGCAGGTTCTGCGCTTGCGCCGAGGTCAGCCCGATGGCGACACAATTCAGCAAACAGCACCAAACCGCGACCATGCGCCCCGCTTGGCGTTTTGAAGGTTTTTGACCATAATACATCAGCAAGGTATAACCGCCTTCAGCGGTTTTCTGCAAGAGCCGAAACGTTTAATCACAACCCGCCCGCCCGGCGGCGCGTAAAAGAGAAAACATCATGTCGCAAGATAATCGCCAAACAAGCCGCCCGCGCGCGCGTCACATCAGTCTGATCATTGCCAGTTCCGGTCTTGTGGTGCTGCTGGCGCTATTGCTCATCGGCCAATTTCAGAACACCCCACAACCGACAGGCCGCGCCAATGTCGGCGGCGACTTCAGCTTGGTCGATCAAAACGGCGTCACCCGCACGCAGGCCGATTTCGCTGGCAAATACACGCTGATTTATTTCGGCTTCACCTATTGCCCAGATGTCTGCCCGACGGCGCTTGAAATTATGGGCCGCGCTCTAGAAGAACTGGCACAACAAGCCCCCGATAAGGCGGCCGCCATTCAGCCTTTATTCATCTCGGTCGACCCCGAACGCGACACGGTGGCGGCGATGGCTGAATATGTAAAATATTTCCATCCGCGTCTGGTCGGCCTCACTGGCTCGCCAGCGCAGATTCAGCAAGCCTTGCAGTCGTATAAAGTGTATGCGGCGCGCGTGGCAACAAATGACGACGCAGATTACACCATGGATCACAGCTCGCTGTTTTACCTGATGGATGGCGACAATCAGTTCGTCCACCATTTCGACCACGCCCAAACACCGGCCAAAATGGCTGAGGGGCTGGCACAGCTCATCCCGTAAGCGTTTTATTTACCAAACAGCCAATCGAATAGGCCGCCAATGCCGCGACGTATACCGCCGCCAGCAGGCAGGGCGACATCGTCCATCATGGATTTTTGCGTCAGCATAAATTCGCGCCAAATCTCCGCCGGTAGCCCGGCGCCGGAGACTTTATTCATCGGCGTGCCATCATCATTGCCGACCCAGACACCAGCGACCAGCGAGCCGCTATAGCCGACAAACCAAGCATCGCGCCAGTTTTGCGAGGTGCCGGTTTTGCCAGCCAAATCATAGCCCTTAATATTGGCCCGCCGCCCGGTGCCTTGCGCCATTGTGTAGCGCAGCATCTCATTCAAAGTGCCGATATGTTCGGGGTTGGCGACCGGCAAATCGCGCGACGGGGCGCGTTCATATAATATGGCGCCGCTGCCCGTGGTCACCGAATTGATAATATAGGGAATGGTCTGGCGCCCGCCATTGGCGAAATGCGCATAGACGGTGGTCAGTTCCAACAAGTTCACTTCAAAACTGCCCAGTGCCAAAGAGGGGTGAGGCCGCAACCGGCTTTCAATCCCCAAGCGTCGCGCCAAATCAATCACATTGCGCCGACCGGTCTCCTCACTGACCTGCACCGCCACTGTGTTGAGCGATTTGGCCAGCGCTTGTTGCACCGTCACCTTACCGCGATACTCGCCATCATAATTGCGCGGCGACCACTCGCCAATCCACAGCGGCTCATCATTATATTCATCGTCTGGTTTCACACCATTTTCTAAACCGGCGAGAAACACAATTGGCTTAAACGCCGAGCCGGGCTGACGATTGGCGAAAACCGCGCGGTTAAACGGGCTACGTTCATAGGAACGCCCGCCGACCATGGCGCGAATGGCGCCATCGGGGGTCATCACCACCATCGCCGCTTGACCGGCATTGCGCATCTCGCCTTTGGCCGCCAGAACTTTGTTAATCGCCCGCTCCGCCGCCAGTTGCACAATAGGGTCAATCGTCGTGATGATGTCGAGGTCAGAGCGTGGCCGCCCAACAAAGCCGGGTAATTGGTCAATCGTCCAATCGACAGCGTAATGCGCCGCATCGCTGCTGCGATTGACAATCATCACCTGCTCATTGGCCACTTCTTGCGCTGCCGCCGCATCCAAAAAGCCGGTTTCATACATTGCGTTGATGACCAGCAAAGCGCGTTTGCGGGCGCCATCGGGGTTGCGGGTCGGGGCATAGCGCGACGGGGCTTTCAGCAGGCCCGCCAACATCGCCGCTTCACCGCGCGTCAGGCTTTGCGCTGGACGGTTGAAATAAGTCTCTGCCGCCGCCTTCACGCCATACGCACCGGCGCCGAAATACACGCGGTTGAAATACAGTGTCAGAATTTCCTGCTTCGACAAGCGCGCCTCCATCCAGAAGGCTAAGAGCAGTTCTTGGATTTTCCGCTTAATCGTCCGGTCTGGTGTGAGAAACACGTTTTTGGCCAATTGCTGGGTCAGGGTCGAGCCGCCTTGCGTCACCCGACCGGCGCGCAGATTATTGACCATGGCGCGGGCCAGCCCACGCGGGTCGAGCCCGTAATGATCGAAAAACCGCCGGTCTTCAATCGCCACCACTGCTTGCACCAAATGCTCGGGGAAATCGTCATAGCGCAAAGCCTGCCCGCCACGCCGCCCGCGCCGCGCCACCAACCGATCATCGACGCTGTAAATGCTAATCTCCGGCGATTGCGAGACTTTCCATAGATCGTCGGTATCCGGCAGGGTGAGGGCGTAATAAAACACCACACCAGCGACAGCAATGCCGGCCCACAAACCAAGCACAATGAGCCAGTAAACAAGGCGATAAAGACCGCTTCTGGTTTTTGGCGACGTCTTGGCTATGGCGCTCTCCATCTCAGTGCGATGTGGTGTCTCAATGCGATGCGCCGTCGCATCTAGATATCGAGATTGGCGACGGTCCGTGCGTTGCTCTGAATAAATTCGCGACGCGGTTCCACAACATCACCCATCAGTTGTTCAAACAAGCCATTGCTTTCGGCAACATCTTGCACCCGCACTTGCAGCAGAGAACGGACGTTTTCATCCAATGTGGTTTGCCACAGCTGATCTGGATTCATTTCGCCCAGACCCTTATAACGCTGCAAAGAGACACCTTGGCGGCCCTGCGCCAGCACCGCGTCAAGCAATTGCGTTGGGGTGCCGATTTGGAAGGTTTTGTCTTTGATCACCAATGTCGCTGGCTCCAAATAAACCGCCTGCAAATCAGGCGCCATTTTATCGAGCTGGCGAGCATCGGCAGAGGCAATCAGCGGGCCGTCAATATTGACTTCCTCACGCACACCGCGCAATTCACGGCTAAAGGTCAGGCCACCATCACCAGACGGGCGCCCCTCCCAGCCGCGTTCGACTTCATCGGCCATGCGGTTGAGGCGCGCGGCGATATATTGCGAGCTTTGCTCAGCCAAATCTGGCTTTGACAAAATTTCCGGCGTCAGCGCACCAGCAATCGCCGTCTGCTCAATAATGAATTTCGGATAGCGGGCTGGCAGGGCACTCATAATCGCCCGCATTTTGCGCGCCATTTGCAACAGCTCAATCATGTCAGCGCCCGAGCGTTGTTCGCCTGAGCCGAGCGTCATCGACACTTCGCCGAGACCCGTATCAATCAGATAATCCTCAAGCGCCGCTTCGTCTTTCAAATAAGTCTCGCTGCTTTGACGGCGGATTTTATACAGTGGCGGCTGCGCGATATACAAATAGCCGCGCTCAATAATCTCCGGCATCTGGCGATAGAAGAAGGTCAACAACAGCGTACGAATATGCGCCCCGTCGACATCCGCATCGGTCATGATGATGATTTTGTGATAGCGCAATTTCTCAATATTGAAATCTTCGCGACCAATACCCGTGCCCAGTGCCGTGATGAGCGTGCCGATCTCGGTCGAGGACAGCATTTTATCAAATCGCGCGCGCTCAACATTGAGGATTTTACCGCGCAAGGGCAGCACCGCTTGATTGGAACGATTGCGCGCTTGTTTGGCTGAGCCGCCCGCACTATCGCCCTCCACGATGAACAATTCAGAGAGCGATGGGTCGCGCTCTTGGCAATCGGCCAATTTACCCGGCAAGCTGGAAATATCCAGCGCCCCTTTGCGCCGCGTCAGCTCGCGGGCTTTGCGCGCGGCTTCGCGGGCAGCGGCGGCTTCGACAACTTTTTGCATAATCGTCCGCGCTTCATTCGGGTGTTCTTCAAACCAGCTATTGAGCACTTCATTGACCACGCTTTCGACCACAGGCCGCACTTCCGACGACACTAATTTGTCTTTCGTCTGGCTGGAGAATTTCGGATCCGGCACTTTCACCGACAGCACAGCGGTGAGGCCTTCGCGGCAATCATCGCCGGTCATGGAGACTTTCTCTTTTTTGGCCACGCCCGATTGATTGGCGTAATTATTCACCGTCCGGGTCAGGGCGCCACGAAAGCCAGCCAAATGGGTGCCGCCATCGCGTTGCGGAATGTTATTGGTGAAACACAAAACCGTTTCGTGATAGCTGTCATTCCACCACAGCGCCAGCTCGACCGAAATGCCATCCTGCTCAGATTGCAGGGTAATTGGCTGGTCAATGAGATTGGTTTTATTGCGGTCGAGATATTGCGCAAACGCTTCCAGCCCGCCTTCAAACGCCAAATCGACGCGCCGCGGTTCAGCCCCGCGCCGGTCTTCCAAAACAATCGCCACACCAGAATTCAAAAACGCCAATTCGCGCAGGCGGTGTTCCAGCGTTTCGAAATTAAACTCGGTCATGGTGAAGGTCGCCGCTGATGGGTGGAAGGTCACTTGCGTGCCGTTCTTGTCAGTATCGCCGACCACTTCTAAATCAGCATCGGCATCGCCATGGGCAAACCGCATTGTGTGTTCTTTGCCTTCGCGATAAATCGTCAGCACCAGCCAATCTGATAGCGCGTTAACCACCGACACGCCGACGCCGTGCAAACCGCCCGAAACTTTATAGCTGTTCTGGTCAAACTTACCGCCAGCGTGTAGCTGGGTCATAATCACTTGCGCCGCAGAGACCCCTTCTTCTTCGTGCATGGCGGTCGGGATGCCGCGACCATTATCGCTAACCGTCACCGAGCCATCAGCGTTAAGCGACACCTCGACCGTGTCGCAATGGCCGGCCAATGCTTCATCAATCGCGTTATCGACAACCTCATAGACCATGTGATGCAGGCCAGTGCCGTCATCAGTGTCGCCAATATACATGCCGGGCCGTTTGCGCACGGCCTCCAACCCTTTCAGAACTTTAATCGAGGAGGCGCCATATTCGTCACCGCCGTCTTGGCTGATGTTCTCGTCTAGGTTTTCGCTATCACTCATAATCTTCTCTTTCATGCATTCGGCTGAAGGGTTGTGGCGTCACCCGCCGGCCCCAGGGGCTTGGAAAAATCAACATGGGTTACGCTGTCGCCAAATCCGGAAAAAATCTCAACATCAGTTCCCGTAATCCAGCTTTGTCCACCAAGATCAGACAGAATATCGGCCAATGCTGCACGGCGATTGGCATCGAGATGGGCCGCCACTTCGTCGAGCAGCAACAGCGGCACATCGCCAATGCGGGCGGCGACACTTCTGGCCTGCGCCAAAATCAAGCCGACCAATAAGGCTTTCTGCTCGCCGGTCGAGCACGCCGATGCGGGCATATTTTTGGCCTCATAGCTGACTTGCAAATCACTGCGATGCGGCCCGTGCAGCGCCCGTCCGGCTGACGCATCAAGGGCGCGCGAGGCGGCCAATTGACCACGATACTGGTCTTCCACCTCAAGCGCCGATTGTTGCCGCAATGCTGCTTCCAAAGCCCCATCAAGGGCAACGCCGGCGCGCGGAAACGCATTATCCGGCATTTGCACCAAACCTTGCGCCAGCGTGTCCAATGCCGCCAGCCGCGCCGCCGCCACCGCCACGCCTTGCAGCGCCATAGTGTCTTCCAGGCCATCAAGCCAGCTATTTTGGGCAAATGGCGTGCCCGGCGTTTGCAGCAACTTATTGCGCTCGCGCATGGCTTTTTCAAACTGGCTCAAATGCCGTGATAAGCCAGCATCCAATGTCTGGGCAAAGCGGTCGAGAAATTTGCGTCGCCCACTGGCGCCATCGGTGAACAAGCGATCCATCGCCGGGGTCAGCCATAATTGCGGCAATACCTCGTTCAGCAGGTCAAAGCCGCGCGCCGTCTCACCATCAATGCGGACGCGGCGGCCGCTACCGCCGCTTTCATAATCGACGCGCACCCGCATTTCGCCGCTCGGACCTTGAATATCGGCCAGCACATTCCAGCCATCGCCTTGGGTTTTAATCATCTCGTCAAGCTGGCCGCTGCGCAAGCCACGCCCCGCCGCCAGCATCGAAATCGCTTCAAGCACATTGGTTTTGCCGACGCCATTTTCACCGGTGAGGATAACCGTGCCGGCGGCACAGCTAATATCCACCGCCGCGTGAGAACGAAACTGAGCCAAACGAAGCCGCGTGATATGGGGCGCTTGCATCGCTTTCCCCGTATTTAACTCAACACGCGTTTGCACCATTGGCACAGCTTCCGCCATTACACGCGCATCGGCATCAGAACATACAGAGCGTTCGTGTCTTCATCATCGCGAACGATGGTCGGTGAACCGCTATCTGCCAGTTCAAATGTGGCGCTCTCGCCATCAAGCTGACCGGCGATTTCCATCAGATAGCGGGCGTTAAAGCCGATATCCATGGCGTCGGCGTCATAGCTGACGCTCAGTTCATCGGTGGCGCTGCCGCTGTCTGGGTTCGACACAGACAGGCTGAGCTGATCTTTTTCCAAAGCCAGTTTCACGGCCCGTGACTTCTCGCTTGAGATGGCCGAGACGCGGTCAACACTTTGGGCAAAGCTTTTGGCGTCGACGCCGAGCACTTTGTCATTATTGGTCGGAATAACCCGTGTGTAATCAGGGAATTTACCGTCAATCAGTTTCGAGGTCAGCACGATGTTTGAAAACGCGAAATTGATTTTCGTGTCAGACACTTGCAGCGACACTTCGCCGGTTTCTTCTTCCAGCAATTTCTGCACTTCACCGACGGTTTTGCGCGGCACGATAATTGACGGCATCTCGCCCGAGCCAACCGGCTGAGGCATTTGCACACGCGCCATACGGTGGCCATCTGTGGCCACGGCGCGCAACAGCGCGTCGCCATCTTCTTCCAGCGCGTGGAAATAAATACCGTTTAGATAATAGCGGGTTTCTTCCTGCGAAATCGCAAAGCGGGTTTTTTCAATCAACCGACGTAACTCGCTGCCCAGCAGGGCAAAGCTGACCGGCATCTCGTCTTGCGCCATGGCAGGGAAATCTTCGCGCGGCAGGGTTTGCAGGGCAAAAGATGATTTGCCCGAGACCAAATTCAACCGGCCACCGCCATTGTCTTCGGTCGACAATTCAACTTGCGCACCATCCGGCAATTTGCGGACGATGTCATACAGCATATGGGCTGGCGCGGTAATCGCCCCCGGCTCAGCGACCTCGGCTTCGACGCGCTCACGCATTTCGATTTCAAGATCGGTCGAGGTCAGCCCCAACACGCCGTTTTCGGCGTCCAGCAACACATTTGATAGAATAGGGATGGTATTGCGTCTCTCAACAACACTCTGGACATGATTGAGTGCCTTTAGCAGTGCACTGCGTTCGATTGTGGTTCTCATGCGACCCTCTCTAGGCTGGATAGCGACCGAAACAGGCCGCTGTGGCTAACGCGACAATGTTCTCCTCAACCGGTTCTGACGGCCAACATAACGGCGCGAATCAGTCGTGCTGATTTGAACGAATCTCTAGCAAAAACTATAGCAGAATTGCGCCCTCACGGGACTTTTTTTTGCCTTAAACAGCGGTCGGAAAGCCTAGTTTTCCAGCATCCGGCGCAGCAAATCGACATCTTCGTCAAGCGCCGGATCTTCCTCGCGCAATTGCTCGATTTTTCGCACAGCATGGATCACTGTTGTGTGGTCTCGACCGCCAAATTTGCGGCCAATCTCAGGCAGCGAGCGGGTGGTCAGCTGTTTCGACAAATACATCGCAATCTGGCGTGGACGCGCCACCGAACGGGCCCGGCGGGCCGATAGCATATCGCCCATTTTGACGTTGAAATATTCCGCCACACGACGCTGAATCTCGTCAATCGTCACACGGCGCTCAGACGCCCGCAACAAATCGCGTAACACGTCTTGTGCCATTTCCAGTGAAATCGGGCGGCCAACGAAAGAGGCATAGGCCACCACGCGGTTCAGCGCACCTTCCAATTCACGGATATTGCTGACAATGCGTTGCGCCAAAAACTCAAGAACCGGTTGCGGCGTTACCGCGTTTTCGGCCCGAGCTGACAGCGCATCGGCTTTTGACTGCAAAATGCCTAGGCGCAATTCGTAATCGGTTGGGTGAATATCAGCCACCAGACCCCAGCCAAGGCGCGAGCGGATACGCTCCTCAATGCCTTCCAAATCGGTCGGCGAGCGATCGGCAGAAATAATCACCTGACGGTTATGATCAATCAGCGCATTAAATGTATGGAAGAATTCTTCCTGCGTAGAGTCTTTACCAGCGATGAATTGAATATCGTCAATCATCAGCACATCGACTTCACGGAATTGCTGTTTGAAGGCCATGGTATCTTTGAATCGCAAAGCGCGGATGAATTGATACATGAATTTTTCAGCCGAGAGATACAGCACTGTGCGCTCTGGGTCCTGACGGCGAATTTCCCAGGCAATGGCGTGCATCAAATGGGTTTTACCCAGACCCACACCGCCATACAGAAATAATGGATTAAACGCCACATCACCGGAGCGCGTCAGACGCTGCGCGGCGGCATGGGCCAGTTCGTTGGATTTACCAACCACGAAATTATCAAATGTAAAACGCGGGTCCAGCGGCGCGCCGAGGTCGTCGCGCAATGGTTGCGGTTCGGCCACAGGCGGAGCCGGTGGGCGCGGTGCCGTGGTCGCGGCCAAACTTGGCGGCATCATCCGGCTTGGCATGGCTTTTTGCTCACGCGGCTGTGGCGCGTCGGCGGCGGGTGTCCATTCGGCCTGCATCTCAATATCGATGCGCTTGACGCTGGCATCTTCGGCCTGCCAATGGCTCCGGATGCGGGTCAAATAATGCGCTTCAATCCAGCTTCGAACAAAACCGGTCGGCACACGCAAGGTCACGCGGCCACGTTGGGCGCCAGACACTTCGAGCTGTTTGAACCAGCTATTAAAAGTGGCCTCGCCCAGCTCAGCCCGCAGGCGCGAGCGCACACGGCCCCATTGCTCTTGTAATTCTGTTGATGGCACAGGGTTTGCCGATTTGGGGGTTGCAGCTTGGCCGTTCGCTTCGGACAAGGTTTCCGCATCTTTATTGGTGGATATCGCCTTGCCGTCTTGATCGCCCATTTTTGTAACCTCTTTTACACTCTACAGTGGGCCGCATGTGGTCCCGCCGCGTTCAAATTTCAATAAGGGCAGTGATGCCCATCCCGTATAGATCGTCGTGCTCTCTGGTGAAGCCACACCCCCAAGATGTGTTGTCTTCAAGCCCTCACAGATTGCCGTCGCACAGTCCAATATTCCCAAACATCGACTAAAAGCTGTTCCCGACGCACCTAAATTTTACAGACTGGGCGACTTGACCTTCCCCCTTTAGCCTACAACTTTGTTTTCTTTAAGATTTTCTGAGACCCTCTTAAATGACGTCAGAAAAGCGCGGAGAGAACAAGTTGTTTGACTGAAAAGACGATACAAATAAGGCGTCACCAGCGCAACGGGAAGGAAACAAGAACAGCAAGAAATTATGAAAAAAGTGACGTTTTTTTTGACAGGGCGACACAGCGGTCACAAAAAAAGGCGCTCACCAAGGAGCGCCATTTTCACATTTTATGGTTTCGCGATGACTAGCTGACAGCTGCCACACGTTTTGCCAGACGCGATACTTTGCGTGAGGCGGCGCGCTTGTGCACCAGACCTTTGCGACCGGCTTTGGCGATCAATGGCTGGGCATTTTTCAAAGCTTCTTGCGCTGCTTCTTTATTGCCACTGGCAATCGCTTCTTCGACAGTGCGAATAGAAGAACGCATCCGCGTACGCTGATCGCGGTTGATAGCTGTGCGGCGCGCAATTTTGCGGACCATTTTCTTGGCTGAACTTGTGTTGGCCATAATATCTTTCCTGTTTCTTTAGAAACTCATAACGTCAGGCTGAAGCCTGTAGTTGGCGCGTTATAAGACGCGCAAGTGCACAGGTCAACAGCCAATCGCGCCTTTTACAGCCTATTTATTGCTGAATTTAGGCGCCCGTTTATCAATAAACGCCTGCATCCCCTCGGTTTGGTCTTCAAAAGCGAAAAGCGAGTGGAAAACCCGCCGCTCAAAATGCACCCCTTCGCGCAAGGTCATCTCATAGGCGGCGTCGACGCACTCTTTGGCAATCAACACAGATGGGCGCGATTTCTCGGCAATCTTCTCGGCCACCTCAACCGCTTCATCAAGCAAATCATCGGCAGGCACGATGCGGCTGACGAGGCCAACGCGCTCGGCTTCTTCGGCATCCATCATGCGCCCTGTCAGGCACATTTCCATGGCTTTTGATTTGCCGACCAGACGGGTCAGGCGCTGTGTACCACCGGCCCCTGGAATAACCCCAAGGTTGATTTCCGGTTGGCCAAATTTGGCGGTGTCGGCGGCGATGATAAAGTCGCACATCATCGCCAGTTCGCAGCCGCCGCCCAACGCATAACCAGCAACCGCGGCGATAATCGGTTTGCGGGCACGCGCTGCAGCTTCCCAATTGGCGGTGATGAAATCCATCCGCATGGCATCGGCATAAGACTTGCCAGCCATCTCTTTAATATCGGCACCGGCGGCAAACGCCTTGGCCGAGCCGGTTAACACCATGCAGCCAATATTATCGTCGGCTTCAAAGCTTTCAATGGCGTGGGTCACCTCATCCATCAAGTCATTGCACAGCGCGTTCAAGGCTTGCGGGCGATGCAGCGTGATAATGCCAATGGCGTCACGGGTTTCGGTTAGAATATTTTCATATTTCATGGTTCTGTTCCCTCATATCATCTGCTGAGAGGCGGTGTTCGCGCCCGAAAATCAGATGACATACTCCCTATTTCATAAGTCCTATGGTGTCGGGTTGAGGTCAAAAATGACCTGATCCCCATCTACCGTTATACGCAACATTTCGCTTTCGCGTTTGAAAGTCAAGCTGTCATCGGCGGCCTCTTGTTGCTGCCAACCGAGATTTGGCAAAGCCTGCTGATAGAAACCCAAGACCTGCGCCGCCGAAACTTGTTTTTGTGGGTCGCTGGCGGTGATGCGGATAATCCGCCCTTGCGGTTTATCAAATAAAACCGGCCCGTCAGCGCTTTCTTGCAAGCCCGGCAGTAGCGGAATATCGCGCGCTGCTGATAAATAATTATCCGGCGCTGCAATGGCACCACTGGCCAAGACGCAGGCGATGCAACCGGCCAGCAGGGCCGATAAGCGGCTGACTGCCTGACGGCGTCGGGCGCTTGTGCGATGTCGCGTCTTATCTATCATCTCTTATACCCGCCTTATGTTTTCATCTCTGACACGCAGAACAAAAGAAACTTGAACGCCCTGACTGCACGATGCGTTTCACGCTAGCATGGCAGCCATCGCTCGAACAAGTTTCACCCTCACGGTCATAGACACGAAACTGGTGTTGAAAATATCCCAACTGGCCATCGCTGGCGGCGAAATCGCGTAGCGTCGAGCCACCGGCTTCAATGGCGGCTTGCAAGACCGTGCGGATGGCGGGCACCAAGCGCTCAAGCCGCGCCCGCCCGACATTGCAGGCCAGACGCCGTGGGCTGATGCCCGACATATAAAGCGCCTCGCAGACATAGATATTGCCCAAGCCCGACACCACGGTCTGATCTAACAGGACATTTTTAATCGGGCTTTTGCGGCCCTGACAGGCGGCATAGAGCATCGCCGCATCAAACCCATTGCCCAAAGGCTCCGGCCCCAAATGTGCCAAAAACGACGACGCCTCGGGTGCCCCGTCGACCAAATCCATAAACCCGAAGCGGCGCGGGTCGGCATAGGTCAGCACCGCGCCGTCATCCAGCGTCAGGCGCACATGCACATGTTTTTCGGCTGTCTCGGCTGACACATCATGGGCATATTGGCCCGGCTCCATATTGCCGCCATCTGGCTGATACAACATATAGCGGCCGGTCATGCCGAGATGGCTAAGCCAATAAAGCGGTGCTTCAGAGTTTTGCGGGGCGTGCAGCTCGGCCAGCAAATATTTGGCGCGACGGGTGAAATGGGCAATCCGCATGCCGGTCATCCGGCGGGCGAAATTATCGGGAAAAGGAAACCGCAAATCTTTGCGGTTCAGCGTCACATCGACAATCTGGCGACCTTCAATGTGAGAGGCTAATCCGCGACGAACAGTTTCAACTTCGGGCAACTCTGGCATGGCGCCATCATATATCAGCGCGGTGAAAACACCAGCGATACGAATGGGCTGGGCAAGCGTGATAATCCGGCTATATGTCGCACAGACATAGCGAGGCTTTCATTAGGGCCAGCTTTCGGCTATCGTCGCCACGATAAATCGGGTGAGTTATGAACGCTTCAGAAGAAACAACGAGTTTTGGCTTCAAAAACGTCAATGTCGAAGAAAAACAAGGGCTTGTGCGCGGCGTCTTTGACGCGGTGGCAGATAAATACGACCTGATGAATGACCTAATGTCAGCCGGTCTGCACCGCGTGTGGAAGCAACGCCTGATTGATACACTCCATATACGCCCGAATGCCAGCCAACAGCTGCGCCTCGTCGATATGGCTGGCGGCACTGGCGACATTGCCTTTCGGGCCTGCCAACGGGCGCAAAAATGTGGCTCGCGCATGTCGGTGCAAGTGGTTGATGCCAATGAGCAAATGGTCAGTGTCGGGCGCAATCGCGCCGAGGCCGCCAATATCACGGCGGTTGATTTCCTCACCGGCACCGCCGAGGCTCTGCCGCTGGTCGACAACAGCGTTGATTATGTCACCATCGCTTTTGGTATCCGCAATGTGACGCATCGCGACCGCGCCTTGGCCGAGGCCTATCGGGTGCTGAAACCGGGCGGGCGTTTTGTCTGTCTCGAATTCTCGCATCTGCCATCGGCGACGGCACAGAAACTTTATGACGCTTATTCGTTCAATGTCATCCCGCCGATGGGCAAAGCAATTACCGGCGATGCCTCGGCCTATCAATATCTCGTCGAGTCGATCCGGCAATTCCCCAAGCCCGGGGCGTTTCAGGCCGAGATTGAAGCAGCCAGTTTCGAGCGCTGCAAATTCCAGCGCCTCAGCGGCGGCATTGCGGCCCTGCATACAGGCTGGCGGATATAGCTCATGGGCTTATTTCGTCTCATCAAATTACTACGCATGTTGCGGCTGTTGCTGGCCCAAGACGAGCTATTGCCAGATGGCTATCACAGCCGCGCCTCCTTTGGCACCAAAATGGCGCGGCGGGTTTTCACGCTGGGCGCGCGCCGCCAGCGCGACGATGATGAAAGCCCTTATTTGGCCGAATTTATCCGCCGCCTTGGCCCCAGCTATATCAAGCTCGGGCAGTTTCTCGCTACCCGCTCAGATATTATCGGCCCTGCTATGGCAGCCGATTTGGCGCATTTGCAAGACCGCCTGCCGCCATTTGATTTAGCCACGGTGGAGAAAATCCTCAGCGATGAATTGGGTGATTACCAAGCCTTGATGCAGGCGCCCGGCCCGGCTGTTGCAGCGGCCTCTATCGCGCAAGTGCACCAAACCCATCGGCCTGGCGCACCGGATGACAAATTCGCCGTGAAAGTTTTGCGGCCACACATCGAGACGACGATTGCCAAAGAACTGGCCGTTTTCATGGCCCTAGCAAAATGGGGCGAGCGGCTGATGCCGAGCATTCGCCGTCTGCGCCCGGTCGCTGCGCTGGAGACACTGTCGCGCTCTATTCGCGGCGAAACCGATTTACGCATGGAAGCCGCCGCGCTGTCTGAAATGGGCGCCAATATGGCCAATGACGCGGGCTTTTGTGTGCCGGAAGTGATATGGGAGGCCAGCACGCGGCGGATTTTGACGATGCGCTGGATTGACGGCCTTCCGGCCTCAGATCTCGACGCCCTGAAAGCGGCAAATCACGACCTACCCGCCTTGGCCCATCGTTTGATCCAGACTTTCCTGACACAAGCCCTGCGCGATGGCTTCTTCCACGCCGACATGCACCAAGGCAATTTGATGATTCAAGCAGACGGCACGATTGTCGGCATTGATTTGGGGATTACCGGCCGCCTCGACCATGACAGCCGTCGTTTCCTTGCCGATATTCTGCACGGCTTCATCACCCGCGATTATCAAAAAGTTGCCGCCGTGCATCTCGAAGCCGGTTATGTGCCGGCGCATCACGATGTTGGCGAATTTGCCCAAGCCTTGCGCGCCATTGGCGAGCCGATACGCGACCAAGACGCTGACAATATCTCCATGGCCCGCCTGCTGACGCAATTATTCGACGTCACCGAGCAATTTGATATGGAAACCCAGCCGCAATTATTATTGCTGCAAAAAACCATGGTCACCGTCGAAGGCGTGGCCCGCAGCCTCGACCCGAAACTGAATATCTGGGACGCCGCCGAACCGATTGTCGGCGACTGGCTGAAAAAACAATTAGGGCCGGAAGCGATTTTCAAAGACATGAAGCAAAACGCGGGCCGCACACTGCGCTCGCTACAACGCTTGCCCGATACGTTGGCGCAAGCCGAACGCGGTGCTGCGGCACTGGAAAACATGGCCAGCCAAATGGCCGAAGACGGCAGCCAAGGCAAAACCACCAGCGGACGGGTGACCAAAATCATCGCTTGGGTGGCGCTGGCGGTGGCGGCAGCGGCCACCGCGCTAAATTTCATGTAATTTCCTATTATTTACACAATTTTCTTGGAAAATTAGCCGCGCCGTGGCTATAGTGTCTCGTTATCAAAACGGTGAGGGATGATGAGCGAACCACGTGTTCTTCTGATTATTGGAGGCGGCATTGCGGCGTATAAAGCGCCGGAACTTGTGCGCCAATTAAAAGCTCAAGGCATTGCCAGCCGATGCCTGCTGACAGCGGCGGCTGAGCAATTCGTCTCGCCCTTATCGCTGGCCAGCGTGTCGGGCGATAAAGTATATGAAAACCTGTTCGACCTGACCGATGAAGCCGAAATGGGGCACATCCAATTATCCCGCGATGCCGATTTGATTGTCGTCGCCCCCGCCACCGCCGATATGATTGGTAAAATGGCGCAAGGTCTGGCCAATGATTTGGCCAGCACAACATTGCTGGCCACCGACAAGCCGGTGATGATTGCCCCAGCGATGAATGTGCGCATGTGGGAGCATCCGGCAACACAGCGCAATCTCGATACATTGCGCGCTGACGGCGTCACGCTGATCGGCCCCGACGAGGGCGATATGGCGTGTGGTGAATTTGGCCTTGGTCGCATGTCCGACCCGGTCGAGATTGCCGCCGCCGCCAAACAGCTGATAGCCAAAGCACCGCGCGCCGACCTCAAGCCAGCCGTCGCGCCCGACACGCCCTTGACCGGACGCAAAATTCTCGTCACTGCTGGCCCGACCCATGAGCCAATTGATCCGGTGCGCTATATCGCCAATCGTTCATCCGGCAAGCAGGGTTATGCGGTGGCCGAAGCCTTGGCCGCTTTGGGTGCCGATGTGCATCTGATCAGCGGGCCGACCGCCTTGAATGACCCGCGCGGGGTCACCACCACACGGGTTGAAACCGCCCGCGATATGCTGGCCGCGTGCCAACAGGCGCTGCCCGTCGATGCGGCGATTATGGCCGCTGCCGTGGCCGACTGGCGGCCCGAGCAGGCGCAAGACAGCAAAATCAAGAAAACCGAAGCCGGTTTGCAAGACATCAAACTGACCGAAAACCCCGATATTCTGGCGTCACTGGCCCAAGCCGATAGCAACCGGCCAGCGCTGGTGGTCGGCTTTGCCGCAGAGACCCATACGGTTGAAGCCCATGCCAATGACAAGCTGGCGCGCAAAAACTGCGACTGGATTGTCGCCAATGATGTCAGCCTCAACAGCAGCGTCGAAGGCGGGGTGATGGGCGGCGATGAAAACCAAATTCATTTAATCAGCAAATCCGGCACGCAAAGCTGGGATAAAATGCCAAAAACCGAAGTGGCGGCAAAGCTGGCCCATCAGGTGGCGGGGTTTTTCACTGACCATAAGGAGAGCCAATAATGTCTGGCCCGACAATCGAAATTAAACGCCTCGCACATGGCGAAGGCCTGCAACTGCCAGCCTATGAAACACCAGAAGCGGCGGGCATGGATTTGCGCGCCGCACTCGGCGAAGACGAGACCGTGACCCTGAAGCCGGGCCAAAGCGCCATGGTGCCAACCGGCCTGTCAATGGCCATACCGATGGGATTTGAGGCGCAAATCCGGCCACGTTCTGGCTTGGCCGCGAAAAATGGCGTCACTGTATTGAACACACCGGGCACGATTGATAGCGATTATCGCGGCGAGCTGAAAATTATTCTGATCAATCTCGGGCAGGAAGATTTCGACATCACCCGCGACATGCGCATTGCCCAGATGATTATCGCACCGGTGGTGCAAGCCCAGTTAATCGAAACCGATACGCTGTCCGACACATTGCGCGGCACTGGCGGCTTTGGCTCAACCGGCACGGATGCGAAAGGATAAGCAGATGATTAGTCTCTCGCGCAAATCTCTACTCGCCCTTGAAGCGGTTGTCGATGTCGCCATTCACGCCCGCCCCGATCCAGTGCAAGCGCGCGAAATTACCAAACGCCAAGGCGTGCCCTTGCGCTATCTCGAACAAGTCATGCAAGCCCTGGTGCGGGCCAATATTCTGCGCGGTGTGCGCGGCCCGCGTGGGGGCTATCGTCTGGCCCGTGAACGCCGTCGCATCACCGTGCTCGACATCATCAATGTGATTGACGCTTTTGAGGCCCAAGAAGCCGGCCCGCCATCGCAATCACCAATTAGCCAACAAGTGATTGAGCCATTGCGTCAGCGTTTGCTGCACGCCATCGAAAAAGAAACCGGCAATATGACCATCGCCGATTTATGCGCCATGGCCGAACAAGCCGCCGCCGAAACCCCGGCGGCAGCCGACACCAACCCCGATTTCACCATTTAACAGGAGTGGAAGATGAAAACCGAAAACCCAGAAAACAAAAAACCAGGCCGTGGCCGCATCTACACATCAATCACCCAAACCATTGGTGACACGCCGATTGTCCGGCTGGATAATCTGATGAAAGAATATGGCGTACGCAGCACATTGCTGGCCAAGCTGGAATTCTTTAACCCGATTGCCAGCGTCAAAGACCGTATCGGCGTGGCCATGGTCGAAGCCTTGGAAGCGGAAGGCAAGCTGAACACCAACACCGTGCTGGTCGAGCCGACATCGGGCAATACCGGTATCGCGCTGGCTTTTGCCTGCGCTGCTAAAGGCTACCGGCTGATTTTGTGCATGCCAGTGAGCATGTCGATGGAACGGCGCAAAATGCTGTTGCTGCTCGGCGCTGAATTGGAGTTGACCCCAGCCGACCAAGGCATGAAGGGCGCCATTGGACGGGCCGAAGAATTGCTCGCCGAAAACCCAGACTGGGTGATGCCGCAGCAATTTAACAATCCGGCCAACCCGCAAATCCACCGCGAGACAACGGCTGAAGAAATCTGGAACGACACAGATGGCGAAGTCGACGCGATTATTTCTGGCGTCGGCACAGGCGGCACCTTTACCGGTCTCGGCAGTGTGCTGAAAGCCCGTAAGCCAGAGCTGAAAATGATTGCTGTCGAGCCTGAAGACAGCCCGATTCTGTCGGGTGGTGCGCCTGGCCCGCATAAAATCCAAGGCATTGGCGCCGGTTTTATTCCCGGCAATATGGAACAAAATCTGGTCGACGAAGTGGTCACTATTGGCAATGAAACAGCCTTTGAAACGGCGCGGCTTCTGGCCCGCCTCGAAGGTGTGCCGGGTGGCATCAGCTCAGGCGCGGCGATTGCCGCAGCGCTTGAAGTAAGCCGCCGCGAGGAAATGGCCAGAAAAAATATTGTGATTATTCTGCCGAGCTTCTCTGAGCGTTATTTGTCGACCGCTTTGTTTGAAGGTCTATAGGCCAGCGGGTCTGCTGCATGTCATTAAGCGATGACCAGATAGAGCGCTACCAACGCCACATCCTGCTGAAGGAAATTGGCGGCGCCGGACAACAGAAACTGGCGCAAGCTCGGGTTCTGCTGGTCGGCATGGGCGGCTTGGGCAATCCGGCGGCGCAATATCTCGCCGCCGCCGGTGTCGGCACGCTGGGGCTGGCCGATGACGATGTGGTGAGCCTGTCTAATCTGCAACGCCAAACCTTGTTCGGCACAGACGACATCGACCAACCGAAAGTGGCGGTTGCGGCGCGGGCCTTGCTCAACATCAACCCGCATATCGCGCTCAACACCCACGCCTACCGCGTCACGGCTGACAATATTGACGGCTTATTGGCGGACTATGATGTAGTGGTTGATGGCAGCGATAATTTCGCCTCGCGTTTTTTGCTCAATGACCATTGCTTCGCCCAGCGCAAAACGCTGATTAGCGGCGCGGTGGGCCGGTTTGACGGGCAAGTGACCTGTTTTAAGCCATGGCTGACAGATGCCGACGGCACCCCCTTGCCGTGTTATCGATCCTTGGTGCCGGAAGCCCCTGAGATAGAAGAAGATTGCGCCACCACCGGTATTATCGGTGCGCTGACCGGGGTGATTGGCAGTCTCATGGCGGTGGAAGTGATTAAAGAAATCACCGGCGCTGGGGACAGTCTGGCCGGTCGGCTGCTGATCTATGATGGCCTGAGGGCAAGCATGCGGACGGTGAAACTCAACTGGGATCCGCGCAACCCGAATAATGGCCGGGCTTAATCAAGCGCCGCGCTGGGCAAGACGCGATCCGGCGGGCGGTGCCCATCAGCCCATGAGCGAATATTGATAATCACCTTCTCACCCATGCCCTGACGCCCCTCCATAGTGGCGGACGACATATGCGGCAGCAAAATCACATTATCAAAATCACGCAAACGCGGATTGAAAGCCGGTTCGCGCTCAAACACATCAAGCGCCGCGCCGCCAAGTTTTCCAGCGGCTAATTGGTCGGCCAGCGCGTCTTCATCAATCACTTCGCCGCGACTGGTATTGACGACAATGGCGTGCGGTTGCAGCAAAGCCAGGCGGCGGGCTGACAGCAAATGATAAGTCGCCGGTGTGTGCGGGCAGTTCAGCGAGACAATATCCATACTGCGCAACATGCGGTCGAGATTGTCGATATAGGTGGCGTCAACCGAGGCCTCAATGTCAGCGTGGAGGCGACTGCGGTTATGGTAGAAAACCTCTACGCCAAATGCGCGTGCGCGCCGCGCCACGGCTTGGCCAATCCGCCCCATGCCAATAATGCCGAGCTTCTTGCCGGCCAGACGTCGCCCCAACATCCAGTTCGGCGACCAGCCGGTAAACGCCCCTTCTTGGCGCATAATCCGGTCGCCCTCAACCAAGCGGCGGGGCAGGGCCAAAATTAGCGCCATGATCATATCGGCGGTGTCATCGGTCAGCACAGAGGGTGTATTGGTGACAATAATGCCGCGCTCATGCGCCGCGTCGATGTCGATATTATCCGTGCCATTGCCGAAATTGGCGATCAGTTTCAACTGCGCGCCAGCCCCTTCAATCAGGCGTCGGTCAATGCGGTCGGTAATGGTTGGCACCAGCACGTCATTATTGGCCATCATCGCCGCCAGACCCTCAGCCGCGAGCGCGCGGTCGTGCTCGTTCCACGTCACATCGAAAAGCTCAGACATGCGCAATTCAATTTCGCTGGGCAAGCGCCGTGTCACAGCTACGCGGGTTTGGTTATGGGCCATAAGCATCCTTTGATTAGCTTTCAATCTATCAGATTGGCGGCCAATTCTCTAGCTTGGACTTGCTGAGGGCGGCGCAAATTTGTATCAAAGAAGCATGAGTGTTTTTATCCGCGCCTGTTTATGTGCTGTCGTGTTGCTGGGCCTTGGTGGGTTAATCGCCGAGCCACCAAGCCGCGCCGCCAGTGCCACACCAGATCAACTGGCCGACACCCGCCAACGCGGCAAAAGTGGGCTATTGCTGCCGCGCTTTGTCTCGATCAATCAAAACCTCGCCAATGTGCGCCGTGGCCCGGGCAAAGAATACCCACTGCTGTGGCAATATCAGCGCAGTGGCATCCCGCTGGAAATCATTGCCGAATATGGCGACTGGCGCCACATCCGCGATTATGACGGCAGCGAGGGCTGGATGCACAAACGCCTCTTGCGCGGGCCGCGTATGGTCAAACTGCGCGGCACCGACACCAGCCTCGCCCTGCGCAGTCAAGCAAAGCCCGAGGCCGGCGTGTTAGCCCGCGTGCAGGCTGGCAGTTTTGCCCGCCTCGACGCATGTCAGATTGGCTGGTGCCGACTGCAGATTGGTCAGCATACAGGTTGGATGCGCCGCCCCGATATTTGGGGGGTCTATGATTTTGAGTTTAACCAGTAAGCCGCGCTTAGGCGTCGAAATCAGCAGATAGAGAGGCTTTGCTCTCGGCCGTCAGTACCGTCATATGCGCATAATTCTCATGCTCAAAGCCCAACACGATTTGCGTATCCGGCGCACCGAATTTAGCAATCAGCTCGGCTGGGAATGGGAAATGCAGAAAATGTACAGATGAGGTTTTGCCGTCCGGCGCGGTGCGTTCGACTTCCTGCTCTGGCTTGGCGAATACTTTGTCATCGCCAAGCTGCACGTAAGCCGTTAGTTCGACATCGGTCAGCTGGCGCAGAACCTGCCCGCGACGCACTTCATCGTTGATTTCAAACATCAGCGTGGCGGTCAGTTCTTGGCCTTGCGGGATCATTGGGTTATAGGCTTGCAGCTCGTCTTCGACCTGCTCGTCGCCGCCTTTTTCGATATACAGCATTTCAAGAACCTGCTGTTTCATCGTCGCATAGTTTTCGAAATAGAACGTCGCATCGGGGCCAACGGCGATCCGGCGCGGCTTTTTCAAGGCGACATTGGCACGGCGCAATTCATCACGCACGGCGGCATATTCGTCGAGCGACATCAAGTCATTTTTGGTCAGGGTTTTGGGAGTTGTCATTAATTTTTTCCTAGAACAAATTGGGTCTAAACAAGTTGATAGGCGCGTGCGAAGACCTCAATCGGGTGCTTCGCTTCCGGAGGGGTGTTCTCGTTAATATCTTCGACCAGCTGGACCAGATGTTTGGCCGCCAGCGGGCAGTCTGAGCACACTGTGTCAGGCTCGCTTTTGGCCACCGTGCGGGCCGCCGGCTTGCCGACTTTTACCGCCAGCGGGCGGGTTTCTTTCATCACCCCAAACGTGCCGCCATGGCCCGAGCAACGCTCAACCACAGAAACTTTAGCTTCAGGGATGAGGCGCAGTAGTTCAGCCGATTTCGGGCCGACATTTTGCGCCCGCGCGTGGCACGCCAAATGCATGGCGATGTTTTCAGTGCCGCTATCAAGGGCGGCGAGACCGTCGGTCAGACCTTCCTTATTGGCGATGCTGACGACATATTCAGAGATGTCACGGGTCGCCGCACTCAACGCTTTGACGTCTTCATTGTCTGGCACAATCAGCGGCCATTCGAATTTGAACATCAGGCCACAGCTGGCGGTGAGGGCGATAATATCTTTGCCAGCAATGACCAGTGGACGCAGCGCGGCGGCGACTTTCTCAGCCTGCTCGGCGACCTTGGCCAGATTGCCCTGCTCGAGAAACGGCATACCGCAACAGCCAGGATATTCGGTGGTCACGTCGACGCCGAGATGGGCCAACACTTTGGCCGCGGCTTCGCCGACTTGCGGGTTGTTATAATTCACCGCACATGTGGCGAATAACACCGCTTCGCGGCCCTTGGCCGGGCCGTTTGGATTGGCTGTGTACTCGCCGCGCGAAACCGCTTCGGCGGCCCGCTTGACGAAGGTCTTACCGGCAAATTTCGGCAGCTCGGCCTGCCGGTCGATACCAGCAACGGCTTCCAAAGCCGGTCGCGTCAGCGCATTGCCTTTTTTCGAGCCCCAATTGGCCAGCGGCGCAACAGGTGCCAAGGCGGTGCCATTGCGATCCATTTGGGCCAGTTGGTTTTGAACGAATGGCACTTTGCCTGTTTCCTTCAATTCGACGGCGCGGTAGCGCAGCATCAAATGCGGAAAATCGAGATTAAATTCATGTGGCGGCACATAAGGGCATTTGGTCATGAAGCACATGTCACACATGGTGCAGGCGTCAATGATCGGAGAGAAATCTTTGCTGTCGACCGTGTCTAATTCGCCGCTTTCGCTATCGTCGATGAGATCAAACAAGCGCGGGAAGCTGTCGCACAGATTGAAGCAACGGCGGCAGCCGTGGCAAATGTCAAATTGACGACGGAGCTCGTCATCCAGCGCGGCGCGGTCGTAAAATTCTTCGCTGTGCCAGTCAAGCGGGTGGCGCGTCGGCGCGTCGATACTGCCTTCTCTCATCAAAACTCTCCAAACTAGATGATAAAGATATTTCCGACGCGCCGCAGACAAGGCCGCGACACGCCGGAAAAATCAAATGACTTATTCCATTGAATCCAGAGCTTTCTGGAAACGACCTGCGTGAGACTTTTCAGCCTTGGCAAGGGTTTCGAACCAGTCAGCAATTTCATCAAAGCCTTCTTCGCGGGCGGTACGCGCCATACCCGGATACATATCCGTGTATTCGTGTGTTTCGCCTGCGATGGCGGCTTTCAGGTTTTCATCGGTTGAACCAATTGGCTCACCAGTCGCTGGATCACCAACTTCTTCCATGAATTCCAAATGGCCGTGCGCGTGGCCGGTTTCGCCTTCCGCTGTTGAGCGGAATACGGTGGCAACATCGTTGTAGCCTTCAATATCGGCTTTTTGCGCGAAATACAGGTAACGACGATTGGCTTGGCTTTCACCAGCAAAGGCCGCCTTCAGGTTTTCAATGGTTTTTGAGTCTGCGAGTGACATAAGACCTCTCCCAAATTGAGTGTTAAAAGACAGCCAAGAACCGCTTGGTTCTGGGCTCACCGGAAAGGTTTTTCCGACTGAAATTAAAATAGGTCGGCCCCTAGGGCGTGTCAAGGTTTCTTAGAATAATTCTAAAATAAACTATTTATTGCTGAGGCGGATGACGATTTGGATGCCGTCTGTCTGGTAGCCGGATGGCGGCTTGGGCAAATCGCCCATGACAATCTCGTCTTGATCAATGTCAATCAAGCGGGCTTCGCTCTCGACATAGAAATGATGATGTTCTTCCAGATTAGTGTCAAAATAACTCCGCCCTTGGTCGATAATGACCTCATGCAGCAGACCAGCTTTATGGAATTGATTGAGCGTGTTGTAAATCGTCGCCTGCGACACCCGCAAACCAGAACGAGACGCCTCGTCAAACAAGATTTCGGCGGTAATGTGGCGGTTGCCGGCACCAAATAGCAGATGCGCCAACAGAATGCGCTGCTTGGTGGTGCGCAGACCTGCAGAGCGCAGTTTCTCACTGAGATTAGCTTTAACTTGGCTGGAAAGGGACAGAGGCGCCATGAAACACACGTTATTTGAAAGTTAAAATCATTCTAGAAAATAAATATTCCCTGCCGCGCTGTCAAGTGTCGAATATGCTTGGGCTGCCTTGGGCACCATGTTAGTTTCGAGACTTATTAAATAGGGAAGTTAAAACTCATGTCCGGCCAAAATTCATATAATTATGACGAACTCATCGCCTGTGCCAATGGCGAACTTTTTGGCGAGGGCAATGCCCGCCTGCCAGCACCACCAATGCTGATGTTCGACCGGATTACGCAAATTAATAGTGATGGCGGCAATTACGGCAAAGGCGCGATTGTTGCCGAGCTGGATGTGAAGCCTGATCTGTGGTTTTTCGAGTGTCACTTCCGCGAAGATCCGGTGATGCCCGGTTGCCTCGGCCTCGATGCGATGTGGCAGCTCATTGGGTTTTATCTCGGTTGGGCAGATAACCCAGGCCGTGGCCGCGCGCTGGGCTCCGGCAAGGTGAAGTTTACCGGCCAAGTGATGCCAGATGTGAAACTGGTGCGCTATGAAATTGACATTAAGCGCATGATGACCGGTCGTCTGGTTATGGGCATTGGCAACGCCCGCCTATTCGCAGATGATGAACTCATCTACACAGCAGAAGATTTGCGGGTCGGCCTGTTCCGTCCCGAACAAATGTAATCAACACCAAGGATATAAAATGCGGCGCGTAGCAATTACCGGAATTGGAATTATTTCCAGCATTGGCAATAATGCCGACGAAGTAGCGGCAAGCCTGAAGGCTGGCCGTTCGGGTATCACAAAAGCCGAAAAGCATATTGAGTTGGGGTTCCGCAGCCAAGTTGCCGGACAACCGAGCTTCGACATTGACGCCAATATCGACAAGCGCAACCGCCGCTTTATGGGCGATGGCGCGGCGTGGAATTTCGCCGCCATGGAACAAGCGATTGCCGATGCCGGTCTCGAAACCGACGATATTTCAAACCCGATGACCGGCCTGATTATGGGCTCGGGTGGACCGTCGACCAAAGCTCTGATTACCGCAGCCGATACGGCGCGCAATGCCAGCCCAAAACGGGTCGGGCCTTTTGCCGTGCCCAAATGCATGTCGTCAACCAATTCGGCGACACTGGCCACACCGTTCCAGATTAAGGGCATTAACTATTCCATCTCATCGGCTTGTGCGACTTCTAATCACTGCATCGGCAATGCCGCTGAAATGATTCAATGGGGCAAGCAGGATGTGATGTTCGCCGGTGGTGGCGAAGAGCTGGACTGGGCCTTGTCGGTTCTGTTTGATGCCATGAGCGCTATGTCGAGCAAATATAATGACACGCCGGGCAGCGCCAGCCGCGCCTATGACGCCAATCGCGATGGCTTTGTGATTGCCGGTGGCGCCGGTGTTCTGGTGCTTGAAGAAATGGAACGGGCGAAAAAACGCGGCGCCAAAATCTATGCCGAAATTACCGGCTATGGCGCCACCTCAGACGGCCACGATATGGTGCAGCCATCTGGCGAAGGGGCTATTCGTTGCATGCAAATGGCGATGAAAGACCTCGACTGCCCGATTGACTATATCAACCCGCACGCCACCTCGACTCCGATTGGCGACATTAAAGAAATCGAAGCGCTGCGGACATTGTTCGGCGCCGATTGCCCGCCAATTAGCGCGACCAAATCATTGACCGGTCACTCGCTGGGCGCGGCCGGTGTGCAGGAGGCGATCTATTCGCTGCTGATGATGCGCGATAATTTCATCGCCGCCTCAGCCCATATCGAAACGCTTGACCCAGACTTCGCCGATATGCCGATTGTCCAACAGCGCCGCGATGATGTGAATTTAAACTGCGTGATGTCCAATGGCTTCGGCTTTGGCGGCACCAATGGCACATTGGTGATGAAAAAAGTTTAAGCCGCTTTTTCAAAACCTAAGCAAATAAAAACCGCCGCATGGATCTCCCACGCGGCGGTTTATTTTTGTCAGCTTAAAGACCCGACGACTTAGTCGTCAGAGTCTTTTTTCGCTTCAAGGTCTTCACCAGTTTCTTGATCGACCACTTTCATCGACAAGCGAACCTTACCGCGATCGTCAAAGCCCATCAGCTTCACTTTCACTGTGTCGCCTTCTTTCACAACATCGGTTGTGTTTTCGACGCGCTTATCAGCCAGTTGCGAAATATGCACCAAACCGTCGCGCTTACCGAAGAAGTTGACGAAAGCGCCAAAGTCCATGGTTTTCACAACAGTGCCTTCATAAATCACACCAACTTCTGGCTCGGCAACGATTGAATTAATCCAATCCAGTGCCGCGCGGATGGCTTCGCCATCTGATGATGCCACTTTAATCAGGCCGGTGTCACCAATATCAATTTTGGCGCCAGTTGTTTCAACAATCTCACGAATGACCTTGCCGCCGGTACCGATAACCTCACGGATTTTATCCTGAGGTACCTGAATGGTTTCGATTTTCGGTGCGTACTCGCCCATTTCTTCGCGGGCTTCGGTGAGAGATTTAGCCATTTCACCAAGAATGTGGACACGGCCACCTTTGGCTTGGTCAAGCGCGACCTGCATAATCTCTTCGGTGATGCCGGTGATTTTAATGTCCATTTGCAGCGAGGTAATACCATCGGCCGTACCAGCTACTTTAAAGTCCATGTCACCAAGGTGATCTTCGTCGCCGAGAATATCTGACAAGACAGCGAAACGATCGCCTTCTTTGATCAGACCCATGGCAATACCTGCAACTGGTTTTTTCAGCGGCACACCGGCATCCATCATCGCCAAAGAAGAACCGCAAACGGTCGCCATAGACGACGAGCCGTTCGACTCGGTGATTTCAGAAACCAGACGCAATGTGTAAGGGAACTCGTCCTTGCTTGGCAGCATCGCTTTCAGCGAACGCCATGCCAATTTACCGTGACCAATTTCGCGGCGACCGGTAAAGCCTACACGACCCGTCTCACCAACAGAGTATGGCGGGAAGTTGTAATGCAGCATGAAGTTTTCGCGATATGTGCCTTCCAGCGCATCGACGAATTGCTCATCATCGCCTGTGCCCAAAGTGGCCACGACGAGGGCTTGCGTTTCACCACGAGTAAACAGGGCAGAACCATGTGTCCGTGGCAGCACGCCAGCTTCAGCAACAATCTGGCGCACATCGGCCAGACCACGACCATCAATACGTTTTGAGGTATCGAGGATACCGCCACGCACAATGTCGCTTTCAACTGATTTGAAAGCACTTGAAACAGCGGTGCGCTCATCAGGGGATGCGTCTTCAGCAACCAATTCAGCGTTCACCGTGTCGCGCAATTCAGCGATTGCTGATTGGCGGCTTTGTTTGTCGGCTTGTTGGTAAGCCGCTTCGAGACCAGAGCTGGCCAGACCAGAAACTTTTGCTTTCAGTTCTGAATCATCTGTTTGCGGCACTTCGCGTGGCTCTTTGGCAGCTTTTTCTGCCATCCGCACGCATGCGTCAATCACTGGCTGGAAGCCTTTGTGACCGTGCATCACGGCGCCAAGCATGACATCTTCTGACAATTCATTGGCTTCTGATTCAACCATCAGAACCGCGTCAGACGTACCAGCCACCACAAGGTCAAGCTCGCTGTCTTCCATTTGGTCCAAGGTTGGGTTGAGCACATATTCGCCGTCAATAAAGCCGACGCGGGCGCCACCAATTGGGCCTTGGAAAGGAATGCCTGAAATTGTCAGGGCGGCAGAAACCGCAACCATGGCAACAACATCTGCATCATTTTCCAAGTCATGGCTGATGACGGTGGCAATCACTTGCGTTTCGTTTTTGAAACCTTTGACAAAAAGCGGACGAATTGGGCGGTCAATCAAACGAGAGACCAGTGTCTCTTTTTCGCTTGGGCGTCCTTCGCGCTTAAAATAGCCGCCGGGTACTTTACCCGCCGCATAAGCTTTTTCCTGGTAGTTCACCGTCAGTGGGAAAAAGTCGAGGCCCGGTTTCGGGCTGCGGTCGGCAACAACGGTTGCCAGAACACTTGTTTCGCCATAGGTCGCCAGAACGGCACCATCGGCTTGGCGTGCAATACGCCCTGTTTCCAATACGAGCGGACGTCCGCCCCAATCAATTTCTTCTCGTGTAATATTAAACATACGTTTTCCTATCAAAGCGGGGGGCGATACGTTTCCTTGCCTTACCCGCCAAGCCATAACAGCCCTATTGCTGTCTCATGGCCGTGTCGAGAACCTGTCGAAAGACCAAGCCGGTTCTCAGTCGTTTTAGTGTCATCTCGCCATCGCCCCATGCGACAGCAAAACATATCTGGCTTGTCGATATGTTGGCACTGGCCCCACACAGTGAGGCCAGCCCAAAATTAACGCCGCAATCCGAGCTTTTTAATAATGCCCTGATAGCGTTCCTCATCGCGGTCTTTGACATAGTCAAGCAGACGACGACGCTGAGAAACCATTTTCAAAAGGCCGCGCCGCGAATGGTTATCCTTGGCATGGGTTTTGAAATGTTCCGTCAGATTGGAAATACGTTCTGAAAGAATGGCAATCTGCACTTCAGGTGACCCAGTGTCACCGGCGGCGGTTGCGTGCTCTTTAATAAGCGCTTCTTTGCGCTCTGCTGAAATCGACATCACAACTCCTTCTTGGCCCGAGGCCAGATTAGAGGTTAAAAACCCGCAGAGGCTTCACGGTCATCGCGTCGATCCAGCCAATCGCAACCGGTTGATGGGCACAATGCACATAAACCACTTGCCCCGGATCAATGGTCTCACCTTGCGGCTCAACCAAAGTTTGCGGAGATACGGCCTGCCCCTGCCTAATGCGTGACGCTTGTGTGTCGTTAACGGCCAACGCCGGGATGTCGTCCAGCGGGGTCGCTAATGGCAGCAGACAAGCGTCCAGAGCAGCCAAATCGAGCGCACTATGGCCCAAAAGCTCAAGTTTTTCCAGCCCTATTGCGTTTTTTTCGTCAAATGCCCCAACCCGCGTCCGGCGCAACCGGGTGACATGGCCGAAAGTCCCTAAAAACTGCGCTAAATCGCGGGCCAGAGAGCGGATATACACGCCTTTGCCACAGGCGACATGCAGGTCTATTTGCGCCTCGGCGGGGCTGTCGAGCAGCTCAATCGCGTCAATCCGCACACGGCGCGGAGCTAAATCGACGGTTTCGCCAGCCCGCGCCAACGCATAGGCGCGCTTGCCGTCTTTGCGGATGGCCGAGAATTGCGGCGGAATCTGGTCAATCTCGCCAGTGAAATGCGGCAACGCGTCGACCACTTGCTGACGCGATGGCAAGTGGTCGCTGGAGGCGATTACCTCACCCTCAAGGTCGTCCGTATTGGTCGCCGTGCCCAGCGCGATGCTCACGTCATAGGCTTTGGCGGCATCTTGCATAAAGCTGACGGTTTTCGTCGCCTCGCCCAAAGCAATCGGCAAAATGCCAGTGGCCAGCGGGTCGAGCGTGCCGGCATGACCGGCTTTATTGGCATTGAATAAGCGGCGAATGGCGGAGACGGCAGTGGTCGAGCCCATTTCCAGCGGTTTATCGAGATTGACCCAACCGCTAATGGCGCGCCCTTTTTTGCGTCGCCCCATTACTCACCATCTTCACTTTGGGTGTCGCGGGTGACCGGCTGCGAGGCCAAAAGCGCATCCATTTTCAAGGCCGCCTCAAAACTACCATCGGGGGCGAAAATAATATCCGGCGTGAATTTCAACCGCATTCCCGACAGGGCCGATTTTTTCAGCCGTGGCACTTCGGCGTTCAACAGCTCAACAATCTTCGCCAAATTCTCGCCGCCCAGCGGCATCACATAGGCAGTGGCGTGGCGCAGGTCTGGGCTGATGCGTACTTCGGTGACGCTAATCACCGCGCGCTTCAGAATTTTTGCTTCAAAGTCGGCCTTTTGCAGCACCTCGCTGAGCCGGTGGCGCAATAGCTCACCGACGCGCAACTGGCGTTGGCTGGGCGGTTTGCCTGCAATATTCTTTTTGCCAGATCCGGCAGCCATCTCAAACGCGCCTAGTCGTCCAAAGTCCGAGCGACTTCTTCGACTTCATAACATTCGATAATGTCGCCGGCTTTCAGGTCGGTATATTTCTCAAATGCCATACCGCATTCTTGACCCGAATTGACCTCTTTCACTTCGTCTTTAAAGCGCCGCAGAGAACTCAACTCGCCTTCATGAATAACAATGTCATCGCGGATCAAGCGGACTTTGGCACCACGGCGCACAATACCGTCGCGCACGCTACACCCAGCCGCTTTCTCGCCTTTACCAAAGGCAAAGATTTCCAGCACTTCGGCTTTACCCAGCGCGGTTTCGCGCAAGTCCGGCGACAGCATGCCAGCCATCGCGGCTTTCAAATCATCGACCAAATCGTAAATTACATTGTAGTAACGAATTTCTGTGCCCGTCGCATCGGCGGCGTCGCGTGCTTGGCCATTGGCCCGCACATTAAATCCGACAACCACCGCATTAGAGGCTGAGGCCAAGGTCACATCGCTTTCGGTGATGCCGCCAACCCCGACATGCACGGCGCGGGCGGTGACTTCGTCATTGCCGAGTTTTTCAGCCGCTTGCGCGATGGCTTCGACCGAGCCTTGCACATCGCCTTTAACGACCAAGGCCAGCTCTTTCACTTCGGCGTCTTTCAACTGTGTCATCATCTGATCCAGCGAAGCCACGCGTGGGGCGGTTGTGCTGGTTTTCTGACGGGCTGTACGGCTGCGATATTCGGCCACTTCACGGGCCCGGGCTTCATTTTCCACGACCGAGAAAATCGTACCGGCACCTGGTGCGCCACCGGCGCCCAGCACTTCCACCGGCACTGATGGCCCAGCTTCTTTAATCTGCTCTCCGCGATCATTAATCAGCGCCCGCACACGGCCAGACTCGCTGCCGACCACGAAAATATCTCCAACCCGCAAAGTGCCGCGTTGCACCAGAACCGTCGCCACGGCGCCGCGTCCTTTGTCCAATTTGGCTTCAATGACAACGCCTTCGGCATCGCGATCTGAGTTGGCTTTCAGTTCCATCAACTCGGCTTGCAGCGCCACCGCTTCCAGCAGGTTATCGAGACCGTCGCCGGTTTTGGCAGACACTTCAATCATTTGCGTATCGCCGCCCATTTCCTCGGAAATCACTTCATGCTGCAGCAATTCGTTTTTCACCCGCGTCGAGTCGGCTTCTGGTTTGTCGATTTTGTTAATCGCCACAATAATCGGCGCTTCCGCCGCTTGCGCGTGGTTAATCGCTTCAACAGTTTGTGGCATCACGCCATCATCAGCGGCGACCACCAGAATAACAATATCCGTCACCCGTGCCCCGCGTGCGCGCATGGCGGTAAAGGCTGCGTGGCCCGGCGTATCAATAAACGCAATGACATCGCCATTCTTGGTGGTTGTTTGGTAAGCACCAATATGTTGGGTAATACCACCAGCTTCGCCATCGGCGACTTTGGCCTGACGCAAAGCATCGAGCAGCGAGGTTTTACCGTGGTCAACGTGGCCCATCACCGTCACCACAGGGGCGCGCGGTGATTTGTTTTCTTCCGCATCATCGTCGCCGACAATACCGATTTCAATATCACTATCCGACACGCGTTTCACCGTGTGGCCGAATTCTTCGGCGACAATCTGCGCGGTATCGGCGTCAATGACGTCATTGATTTTCAGCATCAAGCCTTGTTCCATCAGCACTTTGATAACCGCGACGGCGCGTTCTGCCATACGGTTGGCCAGCTCCTGAATGGTAATGGTTTCTGGCAGCTGAACGACACGCGAGACTTTCTCGGTGTTTTCATTGACGTTTGATTGACGCTTCTCGCGTTCGCGGCGGCGTTTAATCGACGCCATGGAGCGCACCCGCTCCTCATCGTTCAACGCATCATTAATTGTCAGCTTACCGGCGCGGCGACGGCGTTCACCTTCGCGGCGGTCGGCCGGACGTTTATTTTCCGGACGCGGCTTGGCTTCTTCGCGACGGGCTGGCGCGGCTTTGGCCGGTGCCTCAGAAGGGGCTACTTCGGCGGCGGTTTTCTTATCAGCTTTTTTCTTCTCGCGGGCTTGTTCTTCAACCCGGCGGGCTTCTTCAGCTTCTTGAATGGCGCGTTCTTCGGCGCGTTTTTGCGCGTCAATTTCGGCTTGTTTGGCTTCTTCTACGGCGCGCACTTTGGCTTCGGCAACCGCTGCCAAACGTTTTTCTTGCTCGGCCTTAGACAGACCATCCGGCACATTGACCGCCTCTTGGGCAGGGGCTGGTGCTTCGGGGGCTGGTGCGGCTTCAACGACGGCTTGCTCTTCCGTGCTGCCGGGTTTGACGGTGCGCTTGCGGCGGCGTTCCACCACAACAGATTTACTGCGGCCATGCGAAAAGCTCTGGCGTACCTGACCAGACTCAACAGTCCGTTTAAGGCTCAGTGTTTTTCCGCGTGGGCTATTGCCTTCGCCTTCATCGCCTTGGTTTGTATCGCTCATTCGCTTTCACTCCTGTTACCCCCGTGCTGTGACCCAAGATAGGCCGACAGACGGTTCGCTTGCTGCTGGATGCGTTGCGCCCAGTCACCATCTGTAACCGCCGCATGTATCACATTTGCGCCGCCAAAAGCCAAGCACAATTGTTCGACAGAAAAAGCCTCAATCACGGTTAAGTGCCGTGCATCGGCGCGGGAGGAAAGCTGTTTCCGCCCATTTTCTGCCCCATCATGTGCCGCCAACAACATCGCCACACGCTGGTTTTTCAGTGCCGCGTCCACTTTCGTGAAACCTAACACAATTTTTCCTGCCTTGCGGGCCAATCCCATCAGAGACAAGGCCCGCTTTTCCAGAAGAACCGCCACTTGATCGGCCAATGCTTGCGGCACGTTCAACCCGTCTTGGTCTTCCAACTGGGCCACCAATCTATATTGATTGAGAACCCAAAAGCTGTCGCCCGGCAGTTTCTCTGCCAAATCCGGTGTTACCACACCATCAGGGGCCACAACAAATCGCAACATATCGGCCGTATCAGCCTCAATACCGGATACCCGACACAGTTGCATGACGCTATCCGGCGTTAAACAGCCGGAGCCTCGTCATTAGAGCTGGCTTCCGGCGCCTCAGACGGGGCTGCGTCAGCCGCTGCTTCACTGGCTTCTGCCTCGGCTTCGGCTCGCGCTGCCGCTTCGGCTTCGGCTTTCATCGCATCAAGCTCTTCCTGCGTCACCCAACCGGCTTTCACGCGCGATTGCATAATCAAGGCTTCCGCCTCATCGGCAGAAATGTCAAAGCCGTCGAGAATACCGTCCTGACGCACCCGCTTGCGCTCAACCGTTTCAAACCAACCGGTCAAATCATCGGTCACGCAACCGGCGAAATCTTCCAATGTCTTAATATCATTTTCACCAAGACGCACCAACATGGCGGGTGTCAGACCCTCAATACCGGCGACGTCGTCGCTGACGCCAAGTTCTTTGCGTTGCGCGTCAAACGCTTCGTTTTCGCGGTCGAGATAATCGCGGGCACGGTTTTGAATTTCTTCCGCCGTGTCATCATCAAAGCCTTCGATATAGGTGATTTCTTCAAGCGGCACATAGGCCACTTCTTCTACTGAAGCAAAACCTTCCGAGGCCAGAAGCTGGGCAATCATCTCATCCACATCAAGCGCACCCATGAACAATTGTGTGCGTTCGCTAAACTCGGTCTGACGACGCTCGCTTTCTTGCGCTTCGGTCATAATGTCAATGTCCCAACCGGTCAGCTGAGAGGCCAGACGTACATTCTGACCACGGCGACCAATCGCCAAGCTCAGTTGCTCATCAGGCACCACCACTTCGATGCGCTGCAAGTCTTCGTCGAGCACCACTTTCGCCACTTCGGCAGGGGCCAGAGCGTTGACGATAAAGGCGGCGGCATCTGGCGACCATGGAATAATATCCACTTTCTCGCCCTGCAATTCATTGACCACAGCCTGCACACGGCTACCGCGCATACCGACGCAAGCGCCGACCGGATCAATACCCGGGTCATTGGAAATAACACCAATTTTAGCACGACTACCGGGGTCACGGGCGACCGAACGAATTTCAATCACGCCATCATAAACTTCCGGCACCTCTTGCATGAACAATTTGGCCATGAAAGACGGGTCGGTGCGCGACAGAATAATTTGCGGGCCACGCTGTTCGCGGCGCACATCGCGGATATAAGCGCGAATACGATCTCCCGGGCGGAACACTTCGCGCGGGATCAGATTGTCACGCCGCACAACCGCTTCGCCACGGCCCAGATCAAGCACCACATTGCCGTATTCGACACGCTTCACCACGCCATTGATAATTTCACCAACCCGGTCTTTGAATTCTTCATATTGTTGCTCGCGCTCGGCTTCGCGCACGCGCTGCACAATCACCTGTTTGGCGGCTTGTGTGGCGATGCGGCCAAATTCCACCGGCGGCAATTCGTCGATAATCTCATCGCCAATTTGTGCTTCGGGGTTTTCGCGTTGGGCGACTGGCAGCGATACTTGCGTATCGTCATTCTCGACCAATTCCACAACCTGCACGGCGCGCAGCAAGCGGGTTTCACCGGTTTTCGGGTTAATATCGACACGAATGTCGTTCTCTGCCCCGTAACGGGCTTTCGCCGCTTTCTGGATAGCATCGGCCATGGCCGATAAAACGATGTCGACCTCGATGCCTTTTTCGCGTGCGACAGCATCTGCGATTTGAAGCAATTCGAGTTTATTTGCACTAATACCTGTGGCCATTATGATCTCCTGCCTATGGCTGCCCATCTGGGCTGGTTATGGTTTGTCGGACATCCGACGGATCGTTTAATCTTTACTTCTGTTTATTCAGTTTCTTACCTTTGCTGGCCCGCAAAGACGCATCAAACGCGTCATTATCCGGCACCAAGCGGGCTTCGGCGACATCGGCCAATTGGAAGCCCAAAATCTGTGGCGTGTCGAAGCCGCTCAGCGTCACTTCAAGGCGCGCCTCGCCATCTTCAAAACCCTCAATCAGCCCACGGAACCGGCGCTGGCCTTCGACCGCGTGCAATAGTTCCAATTTGGCCTCTTGCCCAACCCAGCGTTGGAAATCAACCGGACGGGTCAACGGACGCGCCGCCCCCGGTGACGACACCTCCAAGGCGTAAGCCCCGCTTATCGGGCTTTCCACATCCAACACGGCAGACAGGTTCCGGCTAATTGTCTCGCAATCGTCAATCCGCAACTCGCCTTCATTGTCATCGGCCATAATCTGCAAAATCATCTTAGTGCCTTCGCCGGTTATGCGAATGCGCACCAAATGAAAACCAGCGTCTTCGACGACGGGCTGAACAATATCCAATAATGGCCGAGCTGGTCCCGGAGCCAATAAATGGGCAATGTCTTGCATCTAGCAACCTTTTCCACGAGGCAAAGCCTCAGCTTTTAACATTTTGGCACTAAAAAAAGCGGGTCTCTTTCGAGTGCCCCACTTTCAAAAAGTGTATCAATGAGCCGCACTATACGCTTTTTCGGCCTCACCGCAAGTCTTGTTTGCGAAAAACCGTCGCCTGCGCCTTTGGCCAAACCCTGCGCCTTGGCGCCTAATATCTTACAAAGCCCCTTGCGAGAGGGTCTCGCGGCGGGTGAAATCGAGATATCCGGGCTGGCGGCCAGCGGCAATCGCTTTTGCTTCATAGCGCGTGCCCGGCCAGCCTTCCGGCGGGGTTAGCCAATCATCGGCCCGCGCCGCCGTCCACGCAAACCCACCATGGCGGCGCACATGGGTCAGCGTCCATGACAGATAATCGGCAATATCGCTGGCCACCACCAGCTTGCCGCCCGGTTTCAGAACCCGAAACAGCGCATCGAGGTTTTCTTGGCTGATAAAGCGGCGCTTATTGTGTCGCAATTTCGGCCACGGGTCGGGATACAGCAGATAAATCTCGTCGAGCGCGGCAGCCCCCAGCGCGTCCAGCACATTGCGCGCGTCATCATTATAAATCCGGATATTGTCGATTTTTTCTTCATCAATGGTCAGCAATAATTTGGCCACGCCATTGAGAAATGGCTCGCAGCCAATATAGCCGGTCTGCCGGTTGGCTTGGGCCCGGGCCGCCAAATGCTCGCCGCCGCCAAAACCGATTTCCAGCACATGCCGCTGATGCGTCGTGCCAAAGCAATCGGCCAGCGAGGCCGCCTTGTCGATGTCGAAGCGCAGTGTCGGCAACAGCTCGTCGACCAGCCGCGCTTGGCGCGGATGCAAGCGATGGCCTTGCCGACGGCCATAAATAAAGCGACGATTTTTGATGTCTTCTGTCACGCGCGTGCCTGCCGACCGGCTTATAAAGCGGCCTTAATCGCATCGACCAAATCTGTGCGCTCCCAAGAGAAGCCGCCATCGGCATCCGGCGTCCGGCCAAAATGGCCATAGGCGGCGGTGCGCGCATAAATTGGGCGGTTCAACTGCAAATGCTCACGAATACCACGCGGGCTCAAATCCATGGCTTCGGCCACCGCTTTTTCCAGCGCGCTTTCATCAGCCGCGCCTGTGCCATTCGTATCAACCAATATTGACAGCGGTTGCGACACGCCAATCGCATAAGACAATTGAATGGTGCAGCGCTCGGCCAGCTCAGCGGCGACGATGTTTTTCGCCAGATAGCGCGAGGCATAAGCGGCTGAGCGGTCAACCTTGGTCGGGTCTTTGCCGGAAAACGCGCCACCGCCATGCGGGGCGGCACCGCCATAGGTATCGACAATGATTTTGCGGCCCGTTAGGCCGGCGTCACCATCTGGCCCGCCAATAACGAATGTCCCCGTTGGGTTGACGTAAAATGCCTCTTCGGGGCACATCCAGCCATCTGGCAGAACATTTTCGACAAATGGGCGCACTTTTTCGCGCACCTCAGATTGCGACAGGCCTTCATCATGCTGGGTCGAGACAACCACCGAGGTGGCACCGACCGGCTTGCCATTTTCATACCGCAACGACACCTGACTTTTGCTGTCCGGGCCAAAGCCAGTGACCGTTCCGGCGTGACGCGCGGCCGCCATATCGGCGAGAATTTGATGCGAATAAGCAATCGGTGCCGGCATCAGGCTATCGGTCTCGCGGCAAGCATAGCCAAACATAATGCCTTGGTCGCCAGCCCCTTCATCTTTATTGCCGCCATCGGCGTCAACGCCTTGCGCGATATGGGCCGATTGCGCATGTACGCGCACTTGCACTTCGGCATTTTGCCAATGGAAACCGTCTTGCTCATAGCCAATATCTTTGACCGCTTGGCGGGCAATGGCTTCCATTTCTTCCGGCGACACCAGATTATCCGGCCGCACTTCACCGGCCAGCACAATCAGATTTGTCGTGGTCAGCGTTTCTACGGCAACGCGGGCGTCGCTTTGGCGTGACAAAAAGGCGTCAAGGACGCTGTCAGAAATGCGATCGCAAACTTTATCTGGGTGTCCCTCAGAGACGGACTCGCTTGTGAAAACATAAGACTGGCGTGGCATATTTCGCTCCCAACGTGTCGAAAACTTACGGCACTTTTTCTCGCAGGTCAGTGTGCCAGCGTCAAGTCAGGATTTCGTATCTCCGGCAACCCGCGCAATATCTTCGACAATGGCGAGGATTTTTCGCCGCGTTACATCATCTTCTATTTTCAAAAACGCCTTATTAAGTTGGACACCTTCACCACTGGAAACGAAATCCAAATAGGGGGACACCGTATTGGCCTCTTGCAAAGAGTCATAATCGGATGGCAAATCGGGGTTGCTCAGCCCTTCAAAGAAATAATTCACCGGCACACTCAACGCCCGCGCCAAAGCATATAGGCGGCTGGCTGAAATACGGTTCACGCCCTTCTCATATTTCTGAATTTGTTGGAATGTCAGAGACAGTTGTCCACCCAAAGACTCTTGGCTCATCCCCAGCATCAATCTGCGCAGGCGTACACGGGCGCCTATATACGCATCAATAGTTTGTTCCCTTTTTTCGTGGCATTTTAGCCCCCACTGGCTTTTTTATTTTTACGCAGGACTTTTTGAATATGCGTTAGCAGGACGGCATCCGCAATGCCTTTTTATGATTTCTTCGGGCGCCGCCAAACGCTGATGCATATAAGCACCAGAAACAAGCACAGAAAGCCAAACCCGCTATCGCCATAGCGTGCATAAGCCGTCGGCTGCTCGGCTGGCGGCAGGGTCAGATGAAACCATCCAGCTTGCCCAAGCGGCACAGAATGGAGCAATCTCCCGCGCCCATCAAAGGCGGCGGAGACCCCGGTATTGGCACTGCGAATAAGCGGTAAGCCTTGCTCAATGGCGCGCAGACGCACTTGCGCCAAATGTTGATACGGCCCCAAACTGCGCCCGAACCAGCCATCATTGGTCAAGTTCACCAGCCATGCGGGGCGCGGTTGGCCAGCCGACAGATAGGGAAAAATCGCTTCATAGCAAATCAGCGGTGCCACCATTGGGAGATCCGGCGCCTGAAAGCGCGCATGGGCCGGACCCGCCGCCAAACTGCCGCGCAAACGGGTCAATTGCCGCAAGCCAATCGCCTCGAGCAGCGGGCGCATCGGCAAATACTCGCCAAACGGCACTAAATGGTGCTTATCGCTGCGCGCCATAAACTGGCCATCGTGACGCCACAACATGGCGCTGTTGAAATAACGTTGGCGACCCGCCTCTTGCGCGCGCCGAATGGTGCCGGTCAGCAGATAGCCACCATGCGGCAGCAGGCTTGGCAAGGCTTGGGCAAATCGCGGATCTTCATCAATCAGGGCAGGGATTGCGGTTTCTGGCCAGACCACAATGGGCGCGCCATTAACACGGCTATCAATACTGGCATGCGCCCGCCGCGTCAGGGCGAAGGTCGCCTCAATATG
>JAHEIG010000035.1 GCA_024639515.1 Rhodobiaceae bacterium
CGGCACATTGGCGCTCGACAAAGAAGAGTTCCCGCGCCCGCAAACAACACCGGAAAGCCTCGCCAGCCTTGAGCCAAGCTTTGCCAAACTGGCTGACATTCCGCTTGATGAAGACGGCACAACGTTCCGTAAATTGATCAATCAGGCGTACCCTGATTTGGAAATCAATCACGTCCATCACGCTGGTAACTCATCCGGTGTTGTTGATGGCGCAGCGGCTCTATTGCTGGCCTCACCAGAATATGCCAATGCCAATGGTTTGAAACCGCGCGCCCGCATCCGGGCAATGGCGAATATGGGCGACAGCCCAACGCTGATGCTCAACGCACCTGTACCAGCCGCCAAAAAAGTGCTGGAAAAAGCCGGTCTGAGCATTTCTGACATCGACCTGTTTGAAGTCAATGAAGCGTTCTCTGTGGTTACCGAAAAATTCATCCGTGACCTTGACGTCGATCGTGCCAAAGTCAATGTGAATGGCGGAGCGATGGCTCTGGGTCACCCAATTGGCGCGACCGGTTCTATCCTCGTCGGCACTATGCTTGACGAATTGGAACGCCAAGACAAACAATTTGGTCTGGTCACCATGTGCGCTGCTGGCGGCATGGCACCTGCGGTTATTCTCGAACGCGTCTAACCAAAACCAAAATATTAAGAGAGCGCGGCGAGAGGTTGCCGCGCTCTTTTTTTATGGCACAGTGGGGGGTCTGTGTTCTAAGCTTTAAGCATAACGATTTGTGGGCATTTGGAGGGAAATATCATGAGTGCGTTTTACAATCACATGGACCCATTTCTAAGTGCCGACGACGCCGAAACCATGCTGCGTCTGGCAGAGAATTTCGGCAGCTTCGGCACCTATGCCGATGAAGCCTCAAATGAGGGCTTGGGCGAGCGCCTGCCGCAACGCTTTGACGCGGCTTTTAACTATATCCAAAACGGCATAGACGGGCGCGGCAATGCGGACGATGTGCAAAAAGCCAGCCAGCGGACCAATTATTTCCGCGAAACATATGCCTATGGCACAGAGATTAAAGCGGCCGGTGTCGAAAGCTTTATGAACCACCCTGAGCTGCAAGAAACCGCGCAGAAAGTATCGTCGCGTGAGGTCATTGTGCCAACCATTGTTTACGCCAACCTGCTGTTGCCCGGCCAAGAGCTGGCGGTGCATACCGATGTGCCAGAATTTCGCGGCGCCAATCGTAAAGTGTTGCCGCAATGGTTGCTGGTGGTGATGCTGCATAGCCGCTTATTCGACGAATGGCGCATCCCGATTGCCACTTGCGTATCATGGTTTGGCGAAGCCGAAGGCGGCGCCTTTACGTTTTACCCAGACGGGCCAGAGGGCACCCGCCAGTCAATTCCGGCGCAGCATAATTCGGCGATTTTAATTGATACCGATGAAGTGTTTCATGGCGTTGAGCGGGTCAATCAAACCCTGCCCGAACTGCCGCCGATTGATAAACATATGCGGCTGCATTTTCTCGGTGATCAAAACTGGCAATTGCGCGACGGCGAAACCCCGCTGGCCGATTATCGCTGGCCGGAAATTCGCTATTCGATTTCGTGGAAGGCCTATTGCTTCGCCTCGCAAGAGGAGGAGCAATTATGGCGCACTGGTAGCGATGACCTGACGGTTCACTTCATTCTCGATCGCTTAGAGGCGGCCTTGCGCGCGCAGAGCGCCCTCGATGGAGAGCGCCCTGAGCCGACAGCCTTTGCCAGCCTTTTAGTATCGCATTTCGTGAAGTTTCCGCGGCCCGATCAGCGCGCCGCGTAACTACGCCCAGCCTTGCAATTTAGCCGCTTCTTCGCGCACCGCTTCAGGCCCGCCGAGCAATTGCCGGTTGGCACCGATACGCTTGAACCAATAATGCAGACCCAATAAATCGGTAAAGCCCATGCCGCCATGCACTTCGGTCGAGGTGCGGGCGATATATTTGCCGACTTCGGCCAAATGCGACTTGGCCAGACACGAGACCAGTGCCGCTTCATCGTCGACATGGTCTTGCGCATAGGCGGCATACCAAACCAGCGAGCGACACGGCTCGAGCTTGGCGGCCATTTCGGCGCACATATGCTTGACCGCCTGAAACGAGCCGATGGGGCGGTTAAACTGCTCGCGGTCTTTGGAATAATCGACGGCTTTTTCGAGCATCATATTGGCCGCGCCGAGACTATCGGCAGCCAACAGAACGCGGCCCACATCAATCATCCGCGCCACGCCGGTTTTGCCGTCACCGTGCAACACTTCGCAGGCCACGCCGTCCAAATCGAGGTTCAGCACATTGCGGGTTTTGTCAATTGTCGTCAGGGCGGTTTCGCTCAGACCCGTGGCATCGCGCGCCACAATGACTAATTCTGCGCCCGTGGTCAGCATGAAATGAGTGGCCAAATCAGCGCCCAAAACAAAGCTTGCGCGGCCTGATAGTTTATCGCCATCCAGCGTCAGGCCAGCCCCTTCGCGCCCGCCAATGGCTTCGGTGACACCGACCCCCATCAGCGTCTGGCCGCCAGCAATTTGGCCAAGCCAATCTGATTTTTGCTGCTCACTGCCAGCTTCGCGCAAGCCAATAACCGCCATTGCATAGGCGGCGGTGAAACTTGTCGGGGCGACATGGCGACCCATCGCCTCTTGTATCAATGCCGCTTCCAGCACCCCCATGCCGAGGCCGCCATATTCTTCCGGCACCAGCACCAGCGGCACACCAAGCTCCATCAGCCCGTGCTGCAAATTGCTGGCCAGTGCTGCATCGCCTTCGGCAAAGCCGCGTACCAGTTCCAACTCTGAGGCGGTTTCAAGAAAGCGCCCGACCGAGTCCTGCAACATTGTTTGATCTTCTGATAATCCAAAATACATGCTGGCCTCCCTTACGCTTTGTTGACTTTTGGCTCGCGCGGCATGCCGAGGCCGCGTTCGCTGATAATGTTTTTCTGAATTTGCGCTGACCCGCCGCCGATAATCAGGCCGAGGTCGAACATATATAAGGTCTGCCACATGCCATCGTCGCGCAGAAACGGGCTATCTTCAAACAAGATGCCATATTCGCCCATCACATCAATCGCCAGCTCGGCCAAGCGGTGGTTCAATTCGCAGCCCTGCAATTTGACAATCATCCCAGCCATACCGGCCGATTTTTTGGCACTGGTCGCTGTGGTCAGGCGCATGCCGTTAAACTTCATGGCATAGACTTCGGCCTCCAAGGCCACAAGGCGGTCACGATAGACGGCGTTGTCCATCAGGCTTTTGCCGTCGACATGCTCGTTTTGCATAATTTCAGCAATCGATTGCAGGCGCGATAAAGCCGCATCAGGGTCGCCCAGCATGCCGCGTTCATGAGTCAGCGTGGCATTGGCCACCATCCAACCTTCGCCGCGCTCACCAACAATTTGGCTGGTCGGCACGCGCACATCGGTAAAGAACACTTCATTAAATTCAGCCCGTCCGGTCATCGTCATGAGCGGGCGCACTTCAATGCCCGGTGTATCCATCGAAAACAGCAAATAGCTGATGCCATGGTGTTTCGGCGCGTCCGGCTCGGTGCGCACGAGGCAGAAAATCATATCTGCTTGATTGGCCGTGCTGGTCCAGATTTTCTGCCCGTTAATGACAAAATCATCGCCATCAACCACGGCTGAGGTGCGCAAGGCGGCCAAATCTGAGCCTGCGCCAGGCTCGGAATACCCTTGGCACCAGATCATTTCACCGCTCAAGGTTTTAGCAATATAAGCCTGCTTCTGCTCCTCTGTGCCGAGCTCCAAAAGCGTCGGCACCAGCATATTAATGCCTTGGCCAGAAAGCCCGCCCGGCACTTTGGCCCGCGAGAATTCCTCGGCAATAATCCGCTGCTTCAAGGCATCGGGCGCCGCGCCAAAGCCACCATATTGCTTGGGCAGCGTGCGCGCGGCATAGCCATGCTCAAGCAAAATACGTTGCCACTTCAGGCGTTTCTTGCCGCGCAATCCGGCATTGCTCATTTTCGGCGCTTCGTGCTTATGGGCATCAAGGAAACCGCGCACCTCTGCGCGGAAGTCCTGATACTCTGCAGTAAAATTCAAATCCATAATTTCTCTCCCTCTTGAGCCGTAAGAATATGGCCGCCCATGCAGAAACGCAAACATGTTTTTGGCCGCTCAAAACATCTGTCGCAAACCGACAACTCGTGTAAAATGCGGCGCAGATGGTAGATCAATTTCTTTTCTGGCGCATTTTGCGCACGCATGTCGGTGTCACCGCTGTTTTGACAGCCGTGTTGTGGCTGGTGCAGGTATTGGATTTATTTGACGCCCTGCTCGGCACCCATGTGAGCTTTGCCGAGATAGCCTATTTGTCGCTGCTCACCCTGCCACGGGTGATCGGTTTCACCCTCGCCCCTGCCCTGTTGATTGCCATGCTGATTTTGCTGGTGCGGCTGTTGCAGGACCATGAATATTTCGCCCTAACAGCGGCGGGCCTGAGCCCGCTGCGTATCTTGCGATCAGTCGTCATACTGGCGATATTGGTGACTGTGTTGCAAGCCGCTGTGACCTTCTACCTATCGCCCATCGCCAGCAAACAATTGCGTATCAAAACCACCGAATTAAAAAGCGCCACCGTGGTCGGGGCTTTTCAAGCCGGTGCGTTTCGCGAAATCTTGCCGAATATGACCGCCTATGCCCAGACCCAAGCTACCAATGGCGTGTGGCAGCAAGTGCTTATTCAAGACAGCACAAAATTGGGCGAGCAAACCACCTATAGCGCCCATCGCGCCCGCGTCGAACGGGCCGGGGCGACGACGGTGATGATTTTATATAACGGCCACATCACCACCAAATCGGCGCAGAGTAGCGACCGGCGGATTGATTTCACCGAATATCGCCTGCCGCTTGATGATGCTTTGACGCGCCGCCAAGACAAGCCAGTTGAGGCGTTTTTTAACCGCAATCATATGATGATCCATCAATTGCTCGACCCGCCAGCCTATGGCGTGACAGAAGACACACGCATTGTGCGGATGAAAGCGCGCGGCCTTGAGGTGATTGCCAATCTCGCCAGCCCGCTAGTTTTCATGCTCATCAGTTTCGCCGCTATCTCAGCCGGTGGCTTAAGCCGCAAAGGCTATGGGCGGCGCATTTTGGCGGCCGTCATTGGCGCGCTTATTTTTCAAATTGGTGTGGTCTATGTCACCGGCCTGGCGGCCCGCAGCAATGGCGCTGCTCTGGTCGTCGTCTGGCCATTAGCGGTGCTCAGCGTGATGAGCTTTGTGGTGATTTTGCAAAATGACGCCTCGTTGAGAAACCGCCTAATGAGAAGGCCAAGCTGATGATGGCGCGCACACTGAACCTTTATCTATTGCGCCGGTTTGTCGTCTGGCTGCTGGTCACCAGCGTGGTGTTTTTGGCGCTGGCCACTTTGGGCGACAGCTTTGAGACCAGCAAACTGGCAGCACGAGCTAATGAGGGCGGGTTTGGCGGGCTGTATCTGACCAGCCTGCGATTGCCTTTGCTCTATCTCGACCTGTTGCCGTTTATTTTCCTGTTCAGCACGGTGATTTGCCTGATCCGCCTAAGCGAGTCGCGCGAGCTGGTGGTCATTCGCGCCGCCGGTGTGTCGGTGTGGCAGTTTCTTCTGCCGTTTATCGCCGCCGCGCTGATTATCGGCGCCGCCATGGTGGCGTTTCTTGAACCCTATGGCACGGGTGCTTTGAACCAATATCGCCAGATTGAAAATCGACTCTCCAATGGCAATAACCAAGCGGCCATTAGCGCCAATGGCATTTGGTTGCGCGAAAACAATCCTGAGGCCAATTTTATTCTCAAGGCAGAAAAGATTATTAATCTGGAACAACAACATTTCACTGGCCTCACCCTGCATATGATTGACGCCACGGGCCGCTTCAGCGAGCGTATCGAGGCCAAGCGTGGCAGGCTGGTCGACAATCAATGGCTGCTCAAAGAGGTGCGGATTATCCGCCCCGACCAGCCGGTTGAACGCCGCGCCAATATGCGCTTCGCAAGTCAGTTGGGGCCGGATAATCTCAAGCTTTCCTTCAGCCCGCCGGACTCAATTACTGTTTGGCAACTCGGCGACTATATCGAAACCGCGCGCGCTGCCGGCAGCAATGTCACCGGCCATCAAGTGCGCCTGCACACGATGATGTCAATGCCTTTGATGCTGGTTTCTATGGTGCTGGTGGCCGCCTGTTTCTCGCTACCGACAAGCCGAATCTTATCGGTCGGCAGCACCATCGGCATGGCCGTATTGGTTGGCTTTGCGGTGTATATTGGCAATGACTTCGTCAATAGTTTGGGGGGGCAAGAAGTGGTAACGCCGCTCTTGGCCGGATGGTCGACGCCAATTGTCGCAGGCCTGCTGGCAAGCCGCTATTTATTGGGTGCAGAAGACGGTTAGAGCTTGAGCCATGGCGCGTGATTTGGCACTATCGCGGACGCCTTGGGAGAGGTGTTATCGGGCAGGCCTTCATACGGCCCATGATGCGGCCCATGATACGGCGAGGGAAGTTAGATGAGTAATTTGAAACTTGGCAATGATATGCCGCCCGCCAGCAAAGACGACTGGCTGCAAGCGGTGGATGCGGCTTTGCGCGGCAAATCAGCAGACACGCTGATAAGCGACGACCTTGGCGGTTTTTCGCGACATCCGCTTTATACCGAAGAAACCAGCGCCACAGATGGCGACAATAGCGGCCTGCCCGGCTTTGCCCCCTATACGCGCGGCGCCAGCCCGCTGAGCAATCACTTCCTGCCATGGCATATCGCCCAGCGTCTGACGCCGGGCCGCAAAGGCCACGACAATGCCGCCGCCCTAACCGATTTACGCGGCGGCGTCAGCGCCTTGGTGATTGATTTATCGCACGGCTTGGTCGGCCCCGACGCCCTTGATGGGCTGCTGGGGGGCGTGATGTTGGATATTGCGCCGCTGTCGCTAAATCCCGGCGCGCATGGCCTAGACGCGGCCGACGCATTGGTCGGCTTGCGCAAGAAGCGCGGTTTGGCGGGCGATGTCGAGGGCTATCTCAATCTCGATCCGCTATCGGCTGGTCTGCTATATGGCCAAGATAATCAAATCGATATGGCCCGCCTCCTGCACATGACGGACGGGCACAGCGGCTTGCGGCTGATGACCGCCTCGGGTGCCACGTGGCACGCTATGGGGGCCAGCGCGGTGCAAGAATTGGCATGGGTTATCGCCAGCTTGACTGCGTATCTGCGCGACTTTGAGGCGGCTGGTCTGGCACCTGCTGAGGCATTGCCGAAAATCACCCTGACGCTGGCCAGCGATGGCGACTTTTTCGCCAGCCTGTCGAAAATTCGCGCCGCGCGGTTGTTGTTTGCCAATGTCGCCGCTGCGCTTGGCGTCGATTGCGCACCGCAAATCCACATCGAAACCAGCCAGCGCGATATGTCGAATCTTGATCCATGGGTGAATATTTTGCGCGCCACCGTCGCCGGCATGGCGGCAGGTATTGCTGGCGTTGATATGATGAGCATCGCCCCATGCACCGCCACCAGTGCTGGCGACAACGAGCTGACGCGGCGGATTGCCCGCAACACGCATATTATTTTGCAGGAAGAAAGCCATATTGGCCGGGTCGCCGATGCGGCTGGCGGCAGTTGGTATGTCGAAGCCCTAACGCAGGATTTGGCGCAGCAAGCATGGGCGCTGTTTCAAGAAATCGAAGCCGGTGGCGGCCTCGCCGACGCCTTGGCCCGTGGCGATATGAGCACAGCTCTGGAAAGCCAGCGCGCCGCCTTCAAGCAAGCGGTCGACAACCGCGCCAAACCGCTGGTTGGGGTCAGCGAATTTCCTAACCTTGATGAAGCCCCGCTGGCCGATGGCGATAGCCATAATGACGGGCTGGGCGTCTATCGTTTGGCGGCTGATTTTGAAGCCCTGCGGGTGGCGGCGCAAAAAAGCAAACCGAAAGTATTCATGGCCTGTCTTGGCGACACGGCGAGCTTCACCCCACGGTTGAATTTCGCCGCCAATCTATACGCCGCAGGCGGCTTGCATGCGGTGACCGGTAGCGGCGGCACAGACATCGCCGCGATTGTCGACGCCTTTGCTTCATCAAACGCCAAAATTGCCGTGATTTGCGGCAGTGATGGCGATTACGACACCCATGCGCGCGAGCTAGCCAGCGCCTTACACGCGGCTGGCACACAACATTTGGCGTTGGCCGGTAAGCCGCGCGAGATTGACGCGATAGATGATTATTGCTTTGCCGGTGGCGCCGCTTTGTCGCTGCTGACCCGCATTCACCAGACGTTAGGATTGTAGATCATGAGCCATATTCCTGACTTTTCAAAAATTGCCCTGAACAGCCAATGCGACGCCGGTTTGGCCGATTGGCAAGACGCGGCCCGCGATGCACAGAATAATGGCGCGGCCAATTTTACCCGCCAAACGCCGGAAGGCTTGGACATTAAGCCGCTCTATACAGCGGCTGATCGGGCCGAGCTGCCGCATCTCGACAGCTACCCCGGTGTGGCGCCGTATATTCGCGGCCCCTATGCCACCATGTATGTCAATAAGCCGTGGACCATCCGGCAATATGCTGGTTTCTCGACGGCCGAAGAGTCCAATGCGTTTTACCGCCGTAACCTCAAAGCCGGTCAAAAAGGCTTGTCGATTGCCTTTGATCTGGCGACCCACCGTGGCTATGACAGCGACCACCCGCGCGTGTTTGGCGATGTCGGCATGGCCGGTGTGGCGATTGACTCGATCCTCGATATGCGGACGCTGTTTGACGGCATCCCGCTCGATACAATGAGTGTGTCAATGACCATGAACGGCGCCGTGTTGCCGATTATGGCGTTGTATATTGTCGCCGCCGAAGAACAAGGCGTGGCGCCGGAAAAACTGGCTGGCACCATTCAGAACGATATTCTGAAAGAGTTCATGGTGCGCAACACCTATATCTACCCGCCCAAGCAATCAATGCGGATTATCGCCGATATTTTCGCCTATACCTCGCAGCACATGCCGAAGTTCAACTCGATTTCGATTTCCGGCTATCACATGCAAGAAGCCGGTGCGACGGCTGACCTTGAGCTGGCCTATACGCTGGCCGATGGGGTGGAATATGCCCGCGCCGGTGTTGCCGCCGGTCTCGATATTGATGCCTTTGCGCCCCGACTGTCGTTCTTCTGGGCGATTGGGATGGATTTCTTCATGGAGATTGCCAAAATGCGCGCCGCCCGCCTGCTGTGGGCCCAGCTCATGCAAGGGGTTGGTGCCAAGAACCCGAAATCGCTGGCGCTTCGCACCCATAGCCAGACATCGGGCTGGAGCCTGACGGCGCAGGATATTTACAATAATGCCGTGCGCACCTGTATTGAGGCAATGGCCTCGACGCAAGGCCACACGCAATCTCTGCACACTAACAGCTTCGATGAAGCGCTGGCCCTGCCGACCGACTTCTCGGCGCGGATTGCCCGCAACACACAATTGCTGCTGCAAATGGAAAGCAATACGACAAAAGTCATCGACCCTTGGGGCGGTAGTTATTTCGTCGAACGCCTAACCCATGACTTGGCCGCCCGCGCCCTGTCGCATATTCGCGAAGTCGAAGAAATTGGCGGCATGGCGGCAGCGATTGAAAAAGGTATTCCGAAAATGCGTATTGAGGAAGCCGCCGCCCGCACCCAAGCGCGGATTGATAGCGGTCGCCAAACGGTGGTCGGGGTGAATAAATTCAAACTGGAAAACGAAGATCCGGTCGATGTGTTGAAAGTCGACAACTCCGCCGTGCGCACCGCCCAGATTGAGAAACTGCAAGCCTTGCGCGCTAGCCGCGATGAAAGCCAAACCCAAGCCAGCCTCGCCGCCCTAACCAAAGCGGCAGAAACCGGCAAAGGCAATTTGCTGGCGCTGGCGGTCGATGCGGCGCGGGCCAAAGCCACGGTCGGTGAAATATCCAGCGCGCTAGAACTTGTCTACAACCGCCACGAAGCGACGCCGCAAGTGATTTCAGATGTCTATAGCGAAAACTTTGGCAAACAAAGCCCAGCGATTGTGAAAGTCCGCGATATGATTTCCCGCTTTCAGGCGCGCGAGGGCCGCGTGCCGTCCGTCTATGTCGCGAAAATGGGGCAAGATGGCCATGACCGTGGGCAAAAAGTCGTAGCCACCGCTCTGGCGGATCTCGGCTTTGAGGTGATCACCGGCCCGCTTTTCCAAACACCGGAAGAAGCAGCCCGCGACGCGGTGGCCGCAGGCGCCCATATTGTCGGCGTCAGCTCACTGGCGGCGGGTCATTTGACACTGGTGCCGGAGCTAAAGAACGAGCTGGCCGCCTTGGGCAAAGACGAGATGATGGTGATTGTCGGCGGGGTTATACCACAACAAGATTTCCAAGCCCTGCGCGATGCCGGTGCCAAAGCAATTTTCCCGCCCGGCACCGTCATCCCAGAAGCGGCGGAAGAACTGATTACCGTATTGAGTGCCCATCTCGGCCACAATGAAGCGCCTTAAAGCACCTGCATTTTAATCGTGCAGGCGAATAAGCCCTTCTTGCGCGGTAGAGCAAACCAGCTTGCCATCTTGGGTATAGAAATGCCCGAAATTCATCCCACGTCCACCGGCAGAGGCTGGTGAGTCTTGCACATATAGCAGCCACTCATCGGCACGGAACGGATGATAAAACCACATGGCGTGGTCAAGGCTGGCCGATTGCAATTTCGGGTTCATATAAGAAAGCCCATGCGGGCGCATGCTGGTATCGAGCAGCGTGGTGTCTGAAATATAGGCCAGCATCGCTTGATTGGATGGCAAATCGTCAGTCATGCCTTCATCGGCCTTGAACCAGACCATATTTTTGGGCTCCAGCTTTTCTGGCTTGAGTAAATCTTTAGGCTCCACCGGACGCATTTCAAACGGGCGGCGGCGCAAGAACAAATCACGATAAGAGGCGGGAATCCGGTCGGCCATTTTCACCCGCAATGAATGCTCGCTTTCCAGTGTTTCAGGATCAGGCGCATCGGGCATGTCGATTTGGTGTTCGCAGCCTTCTTCAACTTTTTGGAAACTGGCCGACATATTGAAAATCTGCTTGCCGTGCTGAATGGCAATCACCCGCCGCGAGGCAAAACTGCGGCCATCACGCGCCGTATCGACTTCGTAAATAATCGGCGTGTTCGGGTCGCCAGCGCGCAGGAAATAACTATGAAAGGAATGGCAATTCATATCCCTCACCGTATAGGTCGCGGCGCTGAGTGCTTGGCCCAACACTTGCCCGCCAAACACGCGCTGGCGGTCTTCATTGGGGCTTTGGCCGCGAAACAGGTTAACTTCGAGGCGCTCCAATTTGAGCAGTTTGAGAATGTCTTGAATGGATTGGTCCACGCTGGCGTCCTTTATCGTCTAATGTCAGGGCTTATTAAAAAGCTTTTTGTTACAGTTGAGATACGCGTTGAGAGTTACGAGTCGTTTGGCGTGTAGCCTTTTGCTGGCACAATCGTTACGCTTTCGCCACACCCGCATGCATCGGTTTGGTTGGGGTTGTTGAAGGTAAAGCCAGAAGACAGCATGTCTTCTTGATAATCCATTTCAGTGCCAAGTAGGAACAAAATGGCTTTCGGGTCAATCAGCACGGTGACGCCTTGGTCTTCGACGACCTCGTCGAGCGGCTGTTTGTCTTCGCAATAGTCCATGGTGTATTCAAGCCCCGCACAGCCGCCATTTTTCACCCCAAGGCGAATAAATTGGCGGCCTTGGTCGTCATTGGCGATGACCTGCTTCACCCGATCTGCCGCGCGCGGCGTCAGCGTAATGGCTTTCGGCATTTCGTAGACTTGGCTCATTTTCTTCCTCTGCTTAAAACATATTAAGCGCGACACGGGCCTCGTCCGACATCCGGCTCGGGTCCCATGGTGGTTCGAATGTCATGTTTACCATAACATCGCCCACTCCGTCCACTGAACGCACCGCATCTTCGACCCAGCGTGGCATATGCTCGGCCACAGGGCACCCAGGTGCAGTCAGTGTCATATCAATGGTAACGTCGCGGTCATCGCTGACATCGACTTTATAAATTAGCCCCAATTCGTAAATATCGACGGGAATTTCTGGGTCATAAACGCTTTTCAGCGCGCCGATAAGCTCATCCGTCAATGCCGCCATTTCCGGCGACAAATCTTCAATCGCCACTGGCTCGTCTTGCGCCGCTGTGTCATCTGGCAGGCTGGTATCAATTACCGGCATTTGTTTTTCATCTTCAGTCATAGCTTATCCAAAAAATTCAATCGCTTTGGTCAAGGAAGCGGCCAACGCCTCGACTTCCTCATGGGTGTTGTAAATCGCAAAAGATGCGCGGGCTGTCGCGGCCACACCAAAATGCTCCATCAGCGGTTGCGCGCAATGATTACCGGCGCGAATGGCAACCCCTGAGCGGTCCATCACCATCGCCAAATCATGCGGGTGAATACCGTCCACGCTGAACGAGACAATCGCCCCTTTGCTTGGCGAGGTGCCGTAAATTGTCACCCGATCAATCGCCCCGACAGCTTCCATCGCATGTTTTGCCAAAGCCGCCTCATGCGCCTGAATGGTGTCGAAACCGATATTCTGCATATAGGCCAGGGCCGCACTCAGGCCGACCGCTTCGATAATCGGCGGCGTGCCCGCTTCAAAGCGATGCGGCACCTCACCGTAAGTCACATTATCGACGCTCACTTCGCGGATCATCTCGCCGCCGCCGCGCCATGGCCGCATGGCCTCAAGACGCTCGGCCTTGCCATACAACACGCCAATGCCGCTCGGCCCGTAGACTTTGTGGCCGGAGAAAACATAGAAATCACAGTCCAAGGCCTGCATGTCGTTTTTCAAATGCACCGCGCCCTGACAGCCATCCAGCAAAATCGGCACGCCATGGGCATGGGCAATATCAACCAACTGCTTGGCTGGGGTGATGGTGCCCAAAGCATTGGACATTTGCGACAGCGCGACGAATTTGGTCTTGTCGCTAAACGCCGCCTCATAGGCTTGCATATCCAGCTCGCCCAACTGATTGACGCCGACCCATTTCAGCACCGCGCCATGGCGTTCGCGCATGAAGTGCCACGGCACAATGTTTGAGTGATGCTCCATCACCGACAAAATAATCTCGTCACCGGCTTCAATCTGCGGTTCGAGAAAACCATAGGCAACCATATTAATCGCGTCTGTTGCGCCGCCGGTGAAAATGATTTGTTTATCATTCTCGGCATTCAAAAAACCCGCCACGCGCCCGCGCGCCTCTTCAAAGGCCTCGGTAGCGACATTGGATAAATGATGCAGCCCGCGATGCACATTGGCATATTCAAATGTCGAGAATTGCTTAATTCGCTCAGTGACTTGCAGCGGCTTTTGGGCCGAGGCAGCATTATCGAGATAAATCAGCGGCTTGCCGTGCACTTGGGTTTCCAGTACCGGAAAATCAGCTCGAATTTCTGCAATTTTATTGGCTAACTCAACACTCACGACGCACTTCCCTGCCCCAACACGGTGGCGATTTTGGTTTCGATATGGGCGCGCAAGCTGGCCACCAATGGCTCATGGTCGCAGGCATCTAACACTTGCTCGATAAAGCCGGTGATTAAAAACTGCCGCGCTGTGGCTTCGTCGAGACCACGGGTCCGCAAGAAAAACAGCGCATCGGCGTCAATCTCGCCAATCGCCGTGCCGTGGGCGCATTGCACATCATCGGCGTAGATTTCCAATTCCGGCTTAGCGTCCATTTCTGGTCCATCCGACAACATCATGGCGCGGGCTTGCATTTGCGCATCAACCCGCTGGGCGTCGCGTTGCACAATCACTTTGCCTTGAAACACCCCGCGCGCCTGTCCGGCCAGCGCGTGATACGAAGTGGTGTTGCTTTGCGTGTCGGCGGCTTGATGGTCGATAACATAAGTGACGTCATTATGCGCCGCGTCGGTGCCGAGAATGGCACTGTGCAGCTCTGCCCGCGCACCAGCGGCTTGCAGCGCAATGGTGCCAGCATGGCGGGCTATGTCTTGACCACTCAATAAATTGAGGCGGGTCAGCGTGGCGTTTTCAGCCAGCCGCACAGTGCTGGTCGCGACTTGGCGACCGGCTTGTTGCAGATGCACAAAGGTCAGCTTGCTGTCTTCGGCCAGCTCAATATCCCACGCGACATTGCTATAGCCGCTGGCCATATTGTCGTCGATGAGGATCAGCTCAGCCCCGCGTGCCAGCGATGTGTGATGGCTCAAATGCTGCGGCGCGCTACCTTGGGTGGTGACCAGCAAGGTTTTTTGCCCGCCTTCGGGGAGCTCTAACACAACGCCGGCTTGCGCCAAGGCTTGATTGTATAAAACCATTGCGTCAGACGCATCTTCAGCGCCGGTGAGTGATAGAGCTGGCCAATCGGCAAGTCCGGCATCATCCGAGGCCTGCATGACGCCGCCTTCAAAGCGCACCTCAGATGGGTTTAGCGCACTGAAATCAGTGGCCACAAGAGCGGCATTTTCCTGTGTTGGTTTTTTCAGCAGGCGCGCCAAATCGGTATAGTGCCAATGCTCCAAGCGGCGCGTCGGCAGGCCCAGTGCCTCGGCTTTGTGTAAAGCCTGCGCCCGCGCCTCAACATCGCCCGGCAGAGCCTGCTTGACCTGCTCAAAATAGCTGGCGGCATCAAGCATGAACGGCCTCATCAATATAATCGGCATAGCCAGAGGCTTCTAGCTCCAGCGCCAGTTCCGGCCCGCCCGATTTGACAATACGGCCATTGGCCATGACATGCACAACATCGGGTTTCACAAAATCCAACAAACGCTGGTAGTGGGTAATCAGCAACATGCCGCGCTCGGGCGCGCGCAACGCATTGACCCCCTCAGCGACGGTTTTCAGCGCGTCAATATCCAGCCCGCTATCGGTTTCGTCGAGGATTGCCAGACGCGGCTCCAGAACCGCCATTTGCAAAATTTCATTGCGCTTTTTCTCACCGCCGGAAAACCCAACATTCAAAGGCCGCTTCAGCATTTCGTCATCGACGCCGAGCGCCCGGGCTTTCTCGCGCGCCAACCGCAGGAATTGCGCCGCGTCGATTTCGTCTTCGCCACGCCCGCGCCGCACCGCATTCAGCGAGGCTTTCAGAAACGTCATATTGGTCACGCCGGGAATTTCCAGCGGGTATTGGAAGGCCAAAAACATGCCGGCAATGGCGCGTTCTTCTGGCTCCATATCGGCCAAGTCTTGGCCGTCGAGATGCATTGACCCGCCGCCAATATCATAGCCGTCTTTGCCCGACAGAACATAAGACAGGGTCGATTTGCCAGAGCCATTGGGCCCCATAATGGCGTGCACTTCGCCGGGTTGAATCGACAGGCTCAAGCCTTTCAAGATCGGCTTATCGCCAACGCTTGCCTGCAAATTGTTGATCTCCAACAAACTACTCATCCAACACTTCCTTCCAGAGAAATACCAACCAGTTTTTGCGCTTCCACGGCAAATTCCATCGGCAGGTTTTGTAAAACATCACGGCAGAAGCCGTTCACAATCAGGGCCACAGACTCTTCCGGATCAAGGCCACGTTGACGGCAGAAGAACATCTGATCGTCGCTAATTTTGGACGTCGTCGCCTCGTGCTCCAGCACCGCGCCACGATTTTTGGCTTCAATATAAGGCACTGTTAACGCCGCGCATTTGTCGCCGATCAGCAAGCTATCGCATTGCGTAAAGTTGCGGGCTTTCTCGGCTTTCGGGTGCACGCTGACCTGGCCGCGATAGACATTCGATGAGCGCCCTGCCGAAATGCCTTTAGAAATAATCTTGCTGGATGTGTCGCGGCCAAGGTGGATCATCTTAGTGCCGCTATCGACCTGCTGCAGATTGTTCGAAATGGCGATTGAGTAAAACTCGCCAGAACTGTCATCACCGCGCAGGATGCAGGATGGGTATTTCCATGTCACCGCCGAGCCGGTTTCGACTTGCGTCCAGCTAATGCGGGCGCGCGCTTCGCGGCAATCGCCGCGCTTGGTGACGAAATTATAAATCCCTCCCTTGCCATCGGCATCGCCGGGGTACCAGTTTTGAACGGTTGAATATTTAATCTCGGCATCTTCTAGCGCCACCAGCTCAACCACCGCCGCATGCAATTGATTTTCATCGCGCATCGGCGCTGTGCAGCCTTCGAGATAGCTGACATAGCTGTCGCGGTCGGCAATCACCAGTGTGCGTTCGAACTGGCCCGTATTGGCTTCATTGATGCGGAAATAAGTCGACAACTCCATCGGGCAGCGCACGCCGGGTGGGATGTAGACAAATGACCCATCTGAAAACACGGCTGAGTTCAGCGCCGCGTAATAATTATCTGACTTGGGCACAACCGAGCCGAGATATTTCTTCACCAAATCAGGATGCTCTTTCACCGCTTCGGAAAACGAGCAAAAGATAATCCCTTGCTTGGCCAGCTCGTCGCGGAACGTCGTGCCGACCGACACGCTATCAAACACCGCATCGACGGCGACTTTGCGGACGCCCGCCAGCATTTCTTGTTCGATTAGCGGGATGCCGAGTTTTTCATAGGTGCGGAGCAATTCCGGATCGACCTCATCAAGGCTTTTCGGGCTGTCTTCCATGGATTTAGGCGCCGCGTAATAGCACAGATCTTGGAAATCAATTTGCGGGAAGTCGACATGCGCCCAATCCGGCTCATCCATTGTGCACCAACGCTGATAGGCGTCGAGGCGCCATTCCAGCAACCATTCCGGCTCTTCCTTTTTGGCTGAGATAAAGCGGACAATATCTTCGTTCAAGCCAAGCGGCGCTTTATCCGCAGCCACGTCGGTTGAAAAGCCGTATTTGTAATGCTCACCGCCAAACTTATTGACCTGCTCAACGGTCTCGCGATTCACACTGGATTTTGCTTCGCTCATTTTCTACTCCGCCACAATCTTTTCAGATGACTTTTGTTTTGCCGCCAACCGGCTCCATGTTTCGACCAAGGTCTCGGCATCGCTGGCTCGAGAGGCCCAGCCGAAACTCACCCGCACGACCCCTTTGGAGAGATCGTCCGATACCCCCATCGCGTCAAGCACATGACTGCGCGACACCTTGCCACTGGAACACGCCGAACCGGCACTGACCGAGATACCGGCCAAATCAAGCGCCATCACCAACATCTCAGAGCTTAAACCAGCCAGAGAAAAACTGCTGGTATTGGCCAAACGCGGCGCTTCTGCGCCAAACACCTCAAGCTCAGGGAAAGCCGCGCGCAATTGCGCTTCCATGTCGTCGCGCCAAGCCGCCATCGCGGCAAAATCCGTCAATGTGTCGCCACTGGCTTTGGCGGCGGCGGCAAAGGCCAGAATACCGACCATGTTTTCAGAACCGGCGCGGCGGCCCAGCTCTTGCCCTCCGCCTTGCATATGCGGCGGCGTCACCAAACCATCTCGGGCCCATAGCGCGCCCGTGCCCATTGGGGCACCAAGCTTGTGGCCAGACAGGGCCAACGCATCGCAGCCCAAAGCCGCGACATCAATCGGCATTTTACCCGCCGCCTGCACCGCATCGACAAATAATAAACTGCCATGCGCGCGCACCATGGCGCTAATTTCCTCAATCGGTTGAACAACACCGGTCTCATTATTGGCCAGCATTACACAAACCAATGCCGGTGTCGGGTCTTGCAAGACCGTCGCCAACGCAGGCACATCAATCAGCCCGTGCGGCGTCACTGGCAGGGTTTGCACGGGCAGACCCAGCGCCGCCGCCGCTTTGCTGACCGCGACATGCTCAATGGCGCTGACCACAAGGCGCTGTACGCCGCCAGCTGGCGCGGCTGAGAGTTTCGCCGCCATATTGCAGGCTTCGGTGCCGCCAGAGGTGAAAATCAGCCCCTCATGGGCGCCACCAATAAACCCGGCGATATCACGGCGGGCTTTATCCATCAGGGCGCGGGCGTGGCGGCCTTCATAATGCACTGATGATGGGTTGCCGGCTTGCAACCCGTCTAAGGCGGCGGCCCGCGCTTCTGGGCGAACCGGCGCGGTGGCGTTATAATCAAGATAAACACGGCCGCTCATTGGCTCGCTCCAGCGCTTTTAATCGCCGCCACTTGCTCGCAGAAAAGCGGCTCGGGAGCCAAAACCGGGCGCCCCGCCACAATATCGGCCAGCGACACACCGTTAAGGAAACTGCGAATATGCTGGCCCAAATCGGCCCATAGATCGCGGGTCAGGCAACAACCCTGTTTGTTTTGGCATTTGCCATTGCGGCAAGGCGTCACTTCAATCGGGTCATCGACGGCGACAATCACATCGCCAATGTGAATTTGCTCGGCACCGCGCGCCAAACGATAGCCGCCATGCGCACCGCGTTGGCTTTCAACCAAACCGGCGCGGCGCAGGGCGCCAAAGATTTGTTCGAGGTAATTCAGCGAGATTTCTTGCCGCGCGGCTATTTCAGACAAGCGAAACGGGCCCTGTTCCCCGAAGGAGAGCTGCTGTGCCATATCGGCAAGTGCCATAACGGCGTATCTGCCCCTTGTTGAAATCTTCATAAGTCACTGTTTCTGTGAAGGTTTTACGAAAAACCTTGCAATTTGCATCAGCAATTGGCTATCACTGCGCATGCGAGGGTATATAGGTATTCCGACTAAATTAGTCAAGATTAGAGTTTCAGGAGCGTCAAACCAATGCCAGAAGTCATTTTCAACGGACCAGAGGGGCGACTCGAAGGCCGCTTCACGCAAAACAAAAAGCCTGGCGCTCCTATCGCGATGATTCTGCATCCACTGCCGCAACTGGGTGGCAATATGAATAATCCGGTGACTTATCAACTGTATCACCAGTTTGTTGATCGCGGTTTTTCGGTTCTGCGCTTCAATTTCCGTGGCGTTGGTCGCAGCCAAGGCGAATTTGACAGTGGCGTCGGCGAATTATCAGACGCCGCCTCAGCCCTCGACTGGTTGCAATCGCTGACCGGCGATGCCCGTCAGTGCTGGATTGCTGGCTATAGTTTCGGAGCGTGGATTGGCATGCAATTGCTGATGCGCCGCCCTGAAATTTCAGGTTTTGTCTCGGTCGCGCCGCCGGCCAATCTGTATGACTTCACCTTCCTCGCGCCGTGCCCTGCCTCTGGCATTATCGTGCATGGCGACGCCGACCGTATCGTGCCGAAAGAAGACACTGAAAAACTGGTCGAACGCCTGCAAGCGCAAAAAGGCATTACGGTGAATTACGAGAGCCTGAAAGGCGCCAATCATTTCTTCGATAGCGATATGGAAGGTCTGAAGGGCACGATTGACGGTTATCTCGACCAGCGCATCGCTGAAATCGACACCGCCTAAGCCCCCGCTTCAAACAACACGCCGCCACTTACCGGATGGCGCGCACCGGTTGTGCTGGGCAGGCTCAACGGCAGGTCTTTCAACGCCCGTGCGCCGAGCCATGCAAACGCCTGCGCCTCCAGTGCATCGCCTTGCCAGCCCAGTGCCTCGCTCATCACCAATTCGCAGCCGCTCCCGAGATGGGAACCCAGTGCCGCCACCAATGTTTTATTATGGCGCCCACCACCACATAAAATCAGCCGTTCGGGCAGGTTTGGGCATTGCGCCAGCCCCGCCACAATACTGGCGGCGGTAAAGGCGGTCAGCGTGGCGGCGCCATCCTCACTGCTCAGCGGCGGCGAAAGCGCGTTCAGCCCATCGAGGCTGAAGTGCAAGCGATCGAGCGATTTCGGCGGCTTCTGGGTGAAATAGGCGTCAGCCATGTAAGCCGCCAACGCCGCTTCATGGACTTGCCCTTGAGCGGCCCATGCGCCATCTGCGTCATAGGCGAGCTGGCGCGTCCGCATCATCCAATCATCAATCAGCGCATTGGCTGGCCCCGTATCAAAGGCCAAAATATCGCCCTGCCCGTCCATCCATGTGATATTGGCAACGCCGCCCATATTCAGCACCGCCACCGGAGCCACAATGTCGCCGATCAAGGCAGCGTGAAAAAGCGGCACCAAAGGCGCCCCTTGGCCACCGGCGCGCATATCGGCTTGGCGGAAATCGGCCATCACATCAATGGCGGTTTCTGCCGCCAAAGCCGCCGCATCGCCGATTTGCAAGGTAAAGCCGTCATCGGGGCGATGGCTGATGGTTTGGCCGTGCATGGCAATCAACGATAGTGACAAGTGATGTTGCGCTTGAAAAGCTGTCGCCGCCTGAATGTGCCGCTGAGTGATCAGCCGTTCGGCGGTATGGAGAATCGCTGGCCATCGCTCAGCCTGTTGCAGCACCGCAAGCGGCAGAGACACGGCAACCGACAGCGCCTCGCGCAAAATCTGGCGGTCTTCATCGGCATAGGCGAAAAACCCGTGCGGGCCGGGCACAAGCTGTTGCTCACCGTCGGTTTCCAGCACGGCCAGATCAATGCCGTCGAGCGATGTCCCGCTCATCATTCCCAATGCCTGCATGATA
>JAHEIG010000103.1 GCA_024639515.1 Rhodobiaceae bacterium
CGACCGGTGAGTCGATTGATTTGATGGGCAATAAGGCAGCCGCCAAACGCCTGATGATTGAAGCCGAGGTGCCATGTGTGCCGGGCTATGAAGGCGAAGACCAAAGCGATGAGGTGCTGTTGGCAGAAGGCGAAAAAGTCGGCTATCCGCTGATGGTCAAAGCCGCCGCCGGTGGCGGTGGCCGTGGCATGCGGTTGGTCGAGAGCGGCGATAAGCTGGCCGCGGCTATTTCCACGGCGCGCTCGGAAGCCGAAAATGCGTTTGGCTCGGGCGAGTTGATTTTGGAAAAAGCCATTGTCAAACCCCGCCATGTTGAAATTCAAGTGTTTGCCGACACGGAGGGCAATGTCGTGCATCTCGGTGAGCGCGATTGCTCGGTGCAGCGCCGCCATCAAAAAGTCATTGAAGAAGCCCCGTGCCCGGTGATGACCGACGCCTTGCGCGCGGCGATGGGCCAGTCTGCGGTGCAGGCGGCCAAGTCGATTAATTATCGCGGCGCTGGCACGGTGGAGTTTTTGCTCGACGCCAGTGGTGCGTTTTATTTCCTTGAGATGAACACACGCTTGCAAGTCGAGCATCCAGTGACCGAAGAAGTCACTGGTCTTGATTTGGTGGCGCTGCAAATCAAAGTCGCCGAAGGCGAGGCCTTGGGCATGACCCAAGACGATGTCAGCTTGCACGGCCACGCTATTGAAGTGCGGCTTTATGCCGAAGACCCGTTTAATAAATTCCTGCCAAGCACCGGCACGGTGGCGCTGTTCTCGCAACTGGCGCGAGATGGTGTGCGCTATGATACGGGGATTGTCAGCGGCCAAGAAATCTCGCCATTTTATGACCCGATGATTGCCAAATTAATCACCCATGGCGAAAACCGCGAGGTCGCCCGCAAGCTGATGATTGAAGCGCTGCACGAAACGGCGCTTTTTGGCCCGCGCACCAATCGAGACTTTTTGATTGCCTGTCTGGAGAATGAGAAATTCGCCGAAGGTGATTTTTCAACCGCCTTTATCGCCGAAGAATTTGGCGAAAACGGCGCTAGCGAAGCGGTTGTTGACGATGTCGCCCTGACAGTGATGGCGGTGCGGCATTTCTTGTTCGACCACGCCAAAATGAAGGCGCAAGCCTTGGCCATCCCGGCCCCGCTGTTGAATTTCTCGGCGGCTGAGAAACTGCGCACACCTTATCGGCTGGAAATAAAAGACCAGATTCACGATGTCGTGGTGAGCAGCCAGCAGCCAGATGAATTTGACGTGCTGATTGGCGAACAAAGCTACCATGTGCGGGTTGGCGCCAGCGATGGCCCACGGGTTGAGCTTTCGATTGACGGCAAAACCCTGGCCAGCCACGCGCATTTGGCGGGCGCCACGCTGTTTGTCAGTTTTGATGGCCGCTCCGTGTCGGGGGCCAATTTGCTGGCCCGCGATGCCAGCAGCGCCGACATGGCCGATGGCCGCAATGTGGCGGCGCCGTTGCATGGTCGGGTGATTGAGGTTTTCGTGGCGGCTGGCGAAGACGTCGCTACTGGCGATCGCCTAGCCATTGTCGAGGCGATGAAAATGCAGCACGAAATTATGGCGCAAGTCGATGGCACGGTGGAGGAAGTCTTGGTGGCCGTCGATCAGCAAGTCGCAGCCGATGATTTAATGATACGAATTGACACCGGGGAGGATGCCTAATGTTAAACGAAGCACTGGATTTCAAAGCCGAGTCAGACGCGCTTTACGCGCTGCTGCGCGATTTGGATGATGCGGCTTTTGCCGAAGCCACACAGTTTAAAGGCTGGACGCTGAATGATGTGCTCGAGCATTTGCACATGTGGAATTGGGCGGCCAATGAGAGCTATGTCGATGAAGCCAGTTTTGAGGCGTTTCTCTCCGATGTGATGCAATCCATGGGCGCGGGCGGCATGAAAGCCTATGAACGCAAATGGATCGGTGATTTATCAGGCCGCGCGCTGCTTGAGGCGTGGCACGCTTTTTACAGCGAGATGGCCGAACGCTTTACCGAAGTTGACCCGAAAAAACGCCTAAAATGGGCCGGGCCGGATATGAGCGCGCGCTCGTCAATCTCGGCGCGGTTGATGGAAACATGGGCTCATGGACAAGAGGTTTTCGACCATCTCGGCGTGGTGCGCCAAGACGGTGACCATATTCGCTCAATTGCCGTACTCGGCACCAATACATTTGGCTGGACTTACGCCACCCGCAAACAAACACCACCGGGGCCAATGCCCTATGTGCGCCTCACCGCCCCGTCAGGTGATGTTTGGGAATTTGGCGAGCTGTCAGACAGCGAGCGTATTGAGGGCAGTGCTTCCGAGTTTTGTCAGGTGGTGACGCAAGTGCGCAATATTCTCGATACGCAATTGCAGGTGACCGGCGAGGTGGCCACAGATTGGATGTCGAAAGCCCAGTGTTTTGCAGGCGCCCCCGAGACGCCGCCAGCCCCGGGCACACGCTTTACCAAAAGCCGATAGGTCATTTGCAGGCCGCAAAGCGCGGCAAAATCGCTCACTTTGTGGCCGCGAAAGAACTTGGCGGGCAACGAATTTTGTGTATGACTAAAATCCTCCCAACCCTGTTTTAGAAGTACCGAATATGTCCCAAAATGTAGAAACCGCCACCACTGCGTCGACCCCGATTGAGCCGCGCCATGATTGGCAGCGCGAGGACGTCGAAGCGCTGTTTGACCTGCCGTTTAATGATTTGATTTTTCAGGCGCAGCAAGTGCATCGTCAGTGGTTTGACGCCAATGAGGTGCAAAAAAGCACGCTGCTCTCAATTAAAACCGGCGGTTGCCCCGAGGATTGCGGCTATTGCAGTCAGAGTTCGAAATTTGAAACCGGCCTGAAAGCCAGCAAGTTGATGGATGTCGAGGCGGTGCTCGAAGGGGCGGCGCGGGCCAAGGCAGCAGGCGCCTCGCGCTATTGCATGGGCGCGGCATGGCGCTCGCCAAAAGACCGCGATATGGATGCGGTGGTCGAGATGATTAAAGGCGTGCGCGCCATGGGTATGGAAACCTGCATGACGCTGGGCATGCTGACGCCAGAGCAAGCGGCACAACTCAAACAAGCCGGTCTTGATTACTACAATCACAATGTCGACACATCGGAAGAATATTACGGCGAGATTATCACCACGCGCTCTTATGAAGACCGCATCGAAACCATTGGCTATGTGCAAGACGCCGGCATTAATGTCTGCGCCGGTGGCATTCTCGGCCTTGGTGAGGAAGTTAGCGATCGGGCTGGTATGCTGATGGTGCTGGCCAATCTCAGCCCGCAGCCGCAATCAGTGCCGATTAATATGTTGATCCCGATTGACGGCACGCCGCTGGGCAATAATGAGCCGGTCGACCCAATCGATTTTGTTGGCTGTATTGCAGTTGCCCGTATTATGATGCCAAAATCAGTTGTGCGCCTGTCGGCAGGGCGCGAATGGATGTCAGATGAGACGCAAGCCTTGTGTTTTTTGGCTGGCGCCAATTCGATTTTTGTCGGCGAAGCCTTGTTGACAACAGCAAATCCTTCATTATCTAAGGATGAAAGGCTTTTTCAGCGCCTCGGTTTGAAACCGATGGCGGCCCATAAGTGCCCATCGGCCATTTAAGGAGAGAAAAATGGACTTATCATTATCGCAAGAGGATCTGGCATTTCAGCGAGAAGTGCGCAGCTTCATGGAAGAGGTACTTCCGGAAGGGTCGCCTTATCGCGGCTTGAATTTGTTTACCCAAGGCCGCGAAGAAAGCGCTTGGTGGCAGAAGAAATTAAACGATCGCGGCTGGGGCTGCATTGGCTGGCCGGAAGAATATGGCGGCACCGGCTGGAACGACGCGCAAAAGCAGATTTTTGCTGCCGAATCCGCCCGCGTTGAAGCACCGATGCAATCACCTTTCGGCGAAACCATGGTCGGGCCGGTGATTTACACATTCGGC
>JAHEIG010000124.1 GCA_024639515.1 Rhodobiaceae bacterium
CGCACACCGGCTTGCGCTGCCTGCCAAGCGGCTTCTGATCCAGCTAGACCGCCGCCAATAATATGTAAAAGATCTGAGCTCATGGGCTTCTGATACACTGTTTTCGGGGTTAAGAAAAGCCGCGATGCAGGGCTTATTCAGCCGCCTTGCGCGGCTTTGATGCGGGCTTTTTCACAGCCTTGCTGGTTTTGGCTGCTTTGCGTTTTGGCTTGAGCAATTTCGATAGATACTGGCCGGTATAGCTGGCTTTCACTTTGGCGACGTCTTCTGGTGTGCCGCTGGCCACCACCTGACCGCCGCCATCGCCGCCTTCGGGGCCAATATCAATAATCCAGTCAGCGGTTTTCACCACTTCCAGATTATGCTCAATCACCGCCACCGTATTGCCGGTATCTACCAGCTCATGCAATACGTCGAGCAGTTTGGCGACATCATGGAAGTGCAGGCCAGTGGTCGGCTCGTCGAGGATATACAGCGTCCGCCCCGTCGCCCGTTTGGATAATTCTTTGGCCAATTTGACCCGCTGCGCCTCGCCACCCGAAAGCGTGGTGGCTTGCTGGCCGACTTTGATATAACCCAGCCCGACGCGTTGCAGCGTCACCATTTTATCGCGCACCATCGGCACGGCTTTGAAGAAATCGGCGGCTTCATCGACCGTCATATCAAGCACATCGGCAATGCTTTTATCGCGGAAGTGGACTTCCAGCGTCTCGCGATTATAGCGTTTGCCGCTACAGCTATCGCATTCGACATAGACATCTGGCAGGAAGTGCATTTCGATTTTTATCACCCCGTCGCCCTGACACGCCTCGCAACGCCCGCCTTTGACATTGAACGAAAACCGCCCCGGCTTATAGCCACGGGCTTTGGCTTCCGGCAGACCGGCGAACCATTCGCGGATCGGCGTGAAAGCGCCGGTATAGGTCGCCGGATTAGAGCGCGGCGTGCGGCCAATCGGGCTTTGGTCAATGTCGATGACTTTGTCGAGACTGTGCAGCCCTTCAATAGTGTCGTGTTCGGCCGGTGTGGCACGGCCATTATTCAGCTTGCGCGCCAAAGATTTATACAGCGTATCAATCAGCAGGGTCGATTTGCCGCCGCCCGACACGCCCGTCACGCAGGTGAAGGTGCCGAGCGGGATTTCCGTCGTCACATTCTTCAGATTATTGCCGCGCGCGCCTTTGACCACAATCGACCGGTTTTTCGAGCTGGTGCGGCGTCGCTTGGGTACTGGCACTTCCAATTCACCGGAGAGATATTTACCAGTCAGGCTTTTGGTGTTGGAAATGATTTTTGCAGGGGCGCCCTCAGCGATGACATGGCCGCCATGAATACCGGCGCCGGGGCCGATATCGACAACGTGGTCGGCGGTCATAATGGCTTCTTCGTCATGCTCGACGACAATCACCGTATTACCGAGGTCGCGCAACCGAATGAGGGTCTCTAGCAGGCGGCTATTGTCGCGCTGGTGCAGGCCGATGGACGGTTCATCCAACACATAGAGCACGCCGGTCAGGCCCGAGCCGATTTGCGAGGCCAGACGAATACGTTGGCTTTCACCGCCCGACAATGTGCCAGAATTACGCGAAAGGGTGAGGTATTCCAGCCCCACATCATTGAGGAAGCGCAGGCGTTCGCGGATTTCTTTCAAAATACGCTCAGCGATTTTGCGTTGTTTGGTGTTCAGCCGTTTGTCCAGTTTGTTGAACCAATCATGCGCCGCTTTAATCGACATTTGCGCCACTTCACCGGCGTGTAGCTGGTCGATTTTAACTGCCAGTGCCTCCGGCTTCAGGCGGAAGCCGTCGCAGACATCGCAATCGGTAATCGACTGGAATTTTTCAATTTCCTCGCGCGCCCAACTGCTGTCGGTTTCGCGATAGCGGCGTTCGAGGTTGGGGATGACACCTTCAAACGGTTTCTTGGTCTGGTAGCTGCGCATGCCGTCATCATAGGTGAAGGTAATGACGTCTTTGCCCGAGCCATGCAGGATGACATCTTGCGCTTGCTTCGGCAGGTCATTCCACGCTGTGCTCATTTTGAAGTCATAATGCTTGGCCAGCGACTCTAGCGTCTGGGTGTAATAGGGCGAAGTGGTTTTGGCCCAAGGCGCAATGGCGCCCTTATACAGCGTCAGGCCACCATCAGGGACGACGGCAATCGGGTCGATGAAAAACTGTGTGCCCAAACCATCGCAAGACGGGCAGGCGCCAAACGGGTTGTTAAACGAAAATAGGCGCGGCTCAATCTCATCAATGGTGAAACCCGATTCAGGGCAGGCGAAGCGCGATGAAAAGATAATCCGCTCCGGCGCGTCATCAGGGTTTTTGGTGTCGGCCATTTCAGCTACCGCAATGCCGTCGGTCAGGTTAATGGCGACTTCCATACTGTCGGCCACACGGTTGCCGAGGTCTTTTTTGACCACCAAGCGGTCTACCACCACATCAATATCGTGCTTCAGCTTTTTATCCAGCGGCGGCACGTCGGCAATCTCGTAAAACGCGCCATCGACTTTGACCCGCTGGAAGCCACGCTTTTGCAGCTCAAGAAAATCTTTGCGGTATTCGCCTTTGCGCCCACGCACAATCGGTGCCAGCAGGTATAGCCGCGTGCCTTCTGGCAGGGCCATCACCTTATCGACCATTTGCGACACGGTCTGGCTTTCAATTGGCAAGCCGGTGGCCGGTGAATAGGGTATGCCGACACGCGCGAATAACAGGCGCAGATAGTCATAAATCTCAGTCACTGTGCCGACAGTCGAGCGCGGATTGCGTGAGGTGGTTTTTTGTTCAATCGAAATGGCTGGCGAGAGGCCGTCAATCTGGTCGACTTCCGGCTTCTGCATCATTTCCAAGAATTGACGGGCATAGGAGGACAGGCTTTCGACATAACGCCGCTGGCCTTCGGCGTAAATCGTGTCAAAAGCCAGCGAGCTTTTGCCCGAGCCGGACAGGCCGGTAATCACAATTAGCTCATCGCGCGGCAGGTCAAGCGAGACGTATTTGAGGTTGTTCTCGCGCGCGCCGACAATGCGTATTTTCTTGGCTTGCGGTGCTTTAAGCGATGACTTGGCGGGCATGACGAATCCTGAAAAGAGTAATATAGAAACATATAGGTCATTCTGGCCTGAAACGTTACTTTTCATTGAGGTTTTTTCATAGCCTCAGCCAGCCCACGCTGGGGTTTGTGCCGAGTAATCCACAGCAAAGCACAGCGTGCTAAAGTGCGGGATTAGGCAAAGGGTGCGGTTTCGGATAGGCTCAGAACTCAACAAGGAGACGAATCATGGCTGGAAGCGTGAACAAAGTAATTCTGGTAGGTAATCTGGGTGCGGATCCGGATGTCAAAAGCACAAAAGATGGTCGCCCCGTGGTCAATCTCAGCGTTGCGACAAGCGAGTCTTGGCGCGATAAAAACTCTGGCGAGCGGCGCGAAAAAACCGAATGGCACCGTGTCGTGCTGTTCTCGGAAGGTCTGTGCCGGATTGCCGAGCAATATCTGAAAAAAGGCTCAAAAGTCTATGTCGAAGGTCAATTGCAGACTCGCAAATGGCAGGATGATGCCGGCAATGACCGCTATTCAACCGAAGTGGTTTTGCAAAATTACGGCGGCACATTGACCATGCTCGACAGCCGCAATAGCGGCGAGGGCTATGTCGGTGGCGGCAGTGATTCGCCGGCTCCAGCGGCTGCATCGTCTGGCGGCTCTATCGACAATGACGAAATCCCTTTCTAGGCGATTAACTCAACAAATTCAGTAGCTTACACTGCGCAAAATAGCTTGGTTTTAACTGTTCGTTAAAGCCATAAAATGTTATGATTTCAGCACATTGTCGCGCCTCATTTGG
>JAHEIG010000126.1 GCA_024639515.1 Rhodobiaceae bacterium
CCGCCGGGCAGGGCTTGGCGCATCCGCGCCGGTGTGTCGGGGTGAATATCATTAGCGTTGCAGAAATCAGCCAATAATTCTTCATCTGACAAGAAGAAGTCGACAACACCGGCCAGCAATTCTGGCTCTCCAGCGCGTTGCAAAATATCGCCTGTGCCGAGACCCGACAGATTGGCAAAGACATTCATCTTGTCTTCGTTCTGTGCCAGAAAAGCCAATGCCTTCAGGGCAAATATTTCCGCTTGTTCCTGTTCCATGACGACCAATTTAGCCCGTTTGTTTCGGCGAACAATAAAAAAGGCGCCTCAAAGGGCGCCTCTTCAAACGATGTCACAAGATTTACTTAATCTTGTTTTCCTTAAATTCGACATGCTTGCGCACAACCGGATCATACTTCTTAACGACCATTTTCTCGGTCATGGTGCGGGCATTTTTCTTGGTTACATAATAGAACCCAGTGCCGGCAGTGCTTTCCAGCTTAATTTTTACTGTGGTTGGTTTAGCCATGGCTTAAATCCTTAAATTACTTGGCGCGTCTCGTCGCGCGTGGCGTGAACATAGGCATTTGGTCGCTAAAGTCAAGTTCTATGCGACAGCGGGGTAATCACTGGTTTGCCGCGCACAAAACGCACGAAAGGCGCGTCCGCCTCAAATTGTTTGCGCTTGGTCAATTTCATGCGATTTTCAACAATATCAAGCACTTGGCGGGTAATGGCGGGCAAGTCCAAATCGCGCGCATCGCTCAATGTCAGCCAGTGCAAATCAAGCAATTCACCCGATGCTTTGCCGGTATCTTCCGGGTCAGTGTGAATATGGTCATCATAAACCATGAAGAAACGCGTATCGAAGCGGCGGGTACGATAGGTCGGGGTAATGGCGCGGGCGATAAAGTCCATCTCAGACAGTGGCGGCGTCACACCATGGGCGAAATAATCGCGCCAGCCACTATGCGAGGTATTTGGCTGGCTGTCGCTTGGCCGGCCGATAATCAGGCCGGTTTCTTCATAGGTTTCGCGAATCGCTGCCAGTGCCAGCCCGCGCAATTTATTGTCGCTGACGGTTTTGCGGGTGTCGCGCTGCAAACGCGCCATGACCGGTTCAGGCAGGTCTTCGTCGAGTTTCAAGCGTTGGTCAATCATGTCCAGTCGCCCGCCGGGGAACACGAATTTATTCGGCATAAACTTGTGGCTGGCGGCACGTTTGCCCATCAGAATTTTTGGCTGCTCGTCCTGCCGCACAATAATCAGCGTCGAGGCTTCGCGCGGCCGCACAGCTTTGGCACCTGGTTCGTGATATTCGCCGGGCGTGCCTTTTGTATGCGCTTGCTTGGTCATAAATCGTCTCCCTAACTATCGTTCGATAGAGTATCTGAGTCGGCAGCGTCGCTAGGGGCAAAACCGTGCATTTGCAGCGCCCATTGCAGCCCCACCACGGCGCCTTTGACAATCGGTAAAGTCAGCAGACTAAGCACGATAGACAAAATCGTAAAAACTGCCGCATGCACATAAAGCGGCGGCGTGTAGGCGCGCTCCACCAGCAGCGCCACCGGCACGATAATATGCCCGACAATGAAAATCGTGAAATAGGGCGGCGCGTCGTCGGCGCGATGGCCGTCCAGCGCCAGCCCACAATGCGAGCAGTTGTCGCTGACTTTTAAATAGGCGCGAAAGAGCCCGCGCTCGCCGCACGCCGGACACTGGCTTTTAGCCCCGCGCCACATGGCCGGTAGGCGTTTGCGCTCACCGCTCATCGGCTTCGCCGCCGACGGGTTTTTTGGGGTTTTCGGTTGTAATTTGGCCGCCGTTTGCTGGCATGATTGGCGCGGCGTTGGCGTTTGTGTGTCTCGTAGGCGCCGCCTTCTTCAAGCGAAAACAAAAGCCCGCCTTGAATCGGTGTAGCTTCTTCGAGTTTCACTTCGATTTCCTGGCCAATGCGGAACGTCAGCCCAGTGGTGCCGCCGCTGAGCATGAGATTGTCTTCGTCGGCATAGAAGCGTTCATCGCCGAGCCGCGAAATCGGTATCAGCCCGTCAGCCCCGCTATCATCCAGCTTGACGAATAATCCGGCCCGCGACACACCAGAAATCCGACCGGTGAAACTGTCGCCGATTTGTTTCGACATATAGGCCGCCAGATAGCGGTCAGAGGCTTTGCGTTCGGCCAGCATGGCATTGCGTTCAGTGGCTGAAATCGCCTCGGCAATCTCGCCAAGGGTTTCGGCTTCTTTCGGTGTTTGCCCATCCGAGCCGAATTTTAGCGCGGCAATCAATGCCCGATGCACGGTGAGGTCGGCATAGCGTCGAATCGGCGAGGTGAAATGCGCATAGCGCCCCAGGTTCAGCCCGAAATGGCCAATATTCTCGGTGTCGTAAATCGCTTGCGCTTGCGAGCGCAGCACCGCCTCTGAAATCGTCGGCCCGTGTTCGCTCTCCGCCGCTTGCCGCATCAGCGAATTGAACAGGCGCGGCAGTACTGTTTGCCCCAAATCCATTTTCACCCCGAGCGGGCGAATGAAATCAGCCAGCGCTTTCACGCGCTCCGACGGCGGCGTGTCATGCACACGGTAAATCAGCGTTCTTTTGTGCTTTTCCAGTGTCTCGGCGGCGCAAACATTGGCGGCCACCATCATTTCTTCAATCAGCCGATGCGCTTCTAAGCGCGGCGGGGTGTAAATCCGCATAATCTGTCCGGCATCGCTTAATTCAATACGGCGTTCGGGGCGGTCTATGACCAGCGGCCCGCGCGCTTCACGGGCTTGAGCCATCAGCTGATAAGCCTGCCATAGCGGGGCCAGAACCGGCGCGTCGAGATGCGCGAAGGCCTCCTCGCAATGGCCATCAAAGGCTTTTTGCGCTTGCTGATAGCTCAGTTTGGCAATCGAGCGCATCAGCCCACGGTGGAAGGCATGGCTAATTTTGCGCCCCTCTGCATTAATCGTCATGCGCACGGCAAGGCACGGGCGGGTCTGGTTTTCGCGCAGCGAACACAAATCTGTCGACAGACGCTCCGGCAACATTGGCACCACGCGGTCTGGCATATAAACCGAATTGCCGCGCTTGCGGGCTTCGCGGTCCATGTGCGAATTCGGCGTCACATAAGCGGCGACATCGGCAATCGCCACCCAGACGATATAACCGCCGGCATTGGATGGGTCGTCATCGGGGCTGGCGAACACCGCGTCATCATGGTCGCGCGCGTCATGCGGGTCGATGGTGATAAAAGCAATATCGCTCAAGTCTTCATGGCTGGCGCTATTGGCCTGCTGCACCGCTTCTGCCTCTTGCAGTACCGCATCGGGAAACACAGTGGCAATGCCTTGCTCGGCAATCGCCAGCAGCGAATAGGCATTGGGGGCATCAGCCGAGCCGAGGGTTTCGATAATATTGGCCTGTCGCACGCCCATGCGCGGCGCTGTCAGTTTTTCGCCAATCACCAAATCGCCGTCTTGCGCGTCGCCGGTCTGTTTTACTTTATACTCATAGCGCTCGCGCCGGTCGGCTGGCGAAATCCACAAGCCATCGGGGCGCGCGGTCAGCACACCGATAATCTGGCCTTCCGAACCACCGAGTTTGCGGATCAGGCGGGCCTCGTAATGCCCATCTGACACCCGGCGCAGGCGGGCCAGGGCAGTGTCGCCTGGCGAAGCGCTGAGGCTACGCTGTTGGCGGTTGCGGCCAACGCTTTCATTAATGCTGATGATTGGGTCATCGTCGCCGTCGAGCACATCGCCATCTTGCACGGCGCGGGCTTGCAGGCCAAATTCGGGATGATTGCCGGTGACGCGGATAACGCAGACATTGGGCAAATCGCCTTTTTGACGAAGTCCAGTTTTGCGGCTGC
>JAHEIG010000061.1 GCA_024639515.1 Rhodobiaceae bacterium
CCTTGCGCACGAAGGTCACGGCATAATACTCGTCGCCATCGAACAAATCGGTCGGCTCACCTGGGCCGTCAATCATCATATACCGACGCGGCGTGATTTGACCTTCCATACGATAGCCTCTCGCACTCATATTGCGGCGATGAAACTCCATTGCTGCTGGCGTAAATTCTTTCGCCAAAACCGTAATGCGCTCAGGTTGTGTCGCGTCTTGTGTCATTATTGTTCCTCGTTCGATAGGGATTACTCTCTATCTATAGCGTAAAAAATTCAGATGTAATATGCGGCAATTAAAAAAATTTAATAGCCGCCCAAATCAGCGTAACGGGCGCGGTGATAATTTGTGTCACCAAGCATTTGCGCTTGCACGCGGGCACGCTTCAAATACAGCCCGACATCCACCGCATCGGTCATGCCGATACCGCCAAACATCTGAACCCCTTCATTGGTGATCAAACGCGCCGAGTCACCCAAACGCGCCTTGGCGAGGCTGGCCGCACGCGGCACGTCATTGCGTCGTTCATCAAGCGCCGATAGGGCGTCGAGAACCACTGACTGGCAGATTTCCACTTCGCAGAACATTTCGGCAGCGCGGTGTTTCAGGGCTTGGAAGGTGCCGATAATCACGCCAAATTGCTTGCGCTCTTTGAGGTATTCAATGGTTGAGTCAAACACCGCCTCAATGCCGCCGAGCATTTCAGCGGCCAGGCAGGCGCGGCCCAAATCAAGCACCGATTCCAACTCCGGCAATGCCGCATCAATGCCGCCCAAGGCTTGGTCGGCAGATAGTTTCACATTGTCGAAACGCACATTGGCGGCGTTGCGGCTGTCGACCATATGGGTGCGGGTAATTTCAACACCGTCTGTGTCGGCATCCAGCACGAACATCGACAAGCCCTTATCATCGCCCGCCGCGCCGCTAGTGCGGGCCACGACAATCAATTTATCGGCAATGTGACCATCAATCACGAAACGCTTATCGCCAGACAGCACATAGGCGTCGCCGTCTTTTTCGGCGGTCATAGCGATTTGTTTCGGGTTGTGGTGCGGGCCTTCTTCGATGGCCACAGCCATCAGCAATTCACCACCGGCGATTTGCGGCAGCAAGGCGGCCTTTTGCTGTTCAGAACCAGCCGCCAAAATCAGACCAGCACTCAAAATAGCCGTTGAATAAAGCGGTGAGGCGGCCAAGGTACGCCCGGCCTCTTGCATGACAATGCCAAGGCCAATAGGGCCAAAGCCAGTGCCGCCTTGTTCTTCGGGGATTAAGATGCCGCTAAAGCCAAGCTCGACAATTTGTTGCCAAACTTGCTTGTCATAGCCGTCTTGATCTTTGTCATCGCGCAATTGGCGCAGATTGGTCACCGGAACTTGTTCGGTGAAAAATTGCTTCGCCATATCGCGCAGCATGGTTTGTTCTTCGGTAAGCACGAGAGCCATAGGTGTTCTCCTGAATTGGACGTTGGGTTTAGGCGTCGGGCAAGCCGAGTACGCGTTTTGCAATGACGTTCAACTGAACTTCAGATGTACCGCCTTCAATGGAATTGCCTTTCGAGCGCAACCATGAACGGGTGACCGCCAGCTCGCGCTTATCAAAGGCTTCATCGCCTTCCCAGCCAAGTGCTTGCGTGCCCATCACATCGAGCAGCAGCTCAAAGCGGCGTTTGTTCAGTTCGGTGCCATATAGCTTGAACATGGAGGCGGTGGCGCCAAGGCCTTGGCCGGCTTTGGCTTCTTCCGAAGCCCGCTTCAAGGTCAAGCCAAAGGCTTGTTGATCCATTTTGTGATCAGCAATGGCATTACGAATAGATGGCTCAGCGATTTTCTCGCCATCGGTGCCAAACGATTCTTTGGCCACCACTTCCATGCCGCCCATGCTGGCCGCACCAGCGCCCATGCCCATGCCGGAAATCATGCTGCGTTCATGCTCGAGCAGGCGTTTGGCGATGGTCCAACCTTTGTTCAACTCGCCAACAAGGTTTTCTTTCGGCACTTTCACATCAGTCAAGAATGTCTCGCAGAAAGGCGAGGCGCCTGAGATGAGTTTAATTGGTCGCGCTTCCACGCCGTCCGTATCCATATCAATCAGCAGGAAGGAAATGCCGTCATGCTTGACCGTGGTGTCAGTCCGCACGAGGCAGAAAATCCAGTCGCAATTATCAGCGTATGAGGTCCATACTTTCTGGCCATTGACCAGATAATGATCGCCCATATCTTCGGCTTTGGTTTGCAGCCCGGCGAGGTCTGACCCAGCGCCCGGCTCAGAGTAGCCCTGACACCAGCGAATTTCGCCACGGATAATTTCACCGAGATATTTTTTCTTCTGCTCCTCGCTGGCAAATTCCAGCAGGGCTGGGCCAAGCATCCACAGACCAAAGCTGGTCAGGGCTGGACGGGCTTTAATGGCGGCCAGTTCTTGTTGCAGAATTTTGTTTTCTTCTTTGCTCAGGCCACCGCCGCCATATTCGGCCGGCCATTCAGGTGCGGTCCAGCCGCGTGCGGCCATTCGGTCCATCCAAACTTTCGTGTCTGGGTTCGGGTATGATGCGTTGCGACCGCCCCATGGCATTTCGCGTTCAGGCATCGGTGTACGCATTGACTCGGGGCAGTTTTCTTCCAGCCAAGCACGAGTCTCGCTGCGGAATGTATCTAATGAAGTCATCGTCTACTCCTATAAAAATAGTTGGCGCCACTTTAGCACGCATGTGGTGTTCGGCAAGTCTCGGCGCAGGGCTTGGCGCTGGCTCAATGCGTGACATCTGGACGCAGAATTTAGCGTCAGATGGAAAGCGTTAGCGGCGCTTAAGGGATTTTGAAACCGTCGAGATTATCGCCCGTGCCGGTGACAACAAAGCGTTTCAGTGGCTCGCCTTTGGCATAAGCCCGCACGGTTTCACCAATCGACACATAGCGGCCTCTATCGGCGCCATGTGTATGAGCGGCGGCGTGCGGGGTCAGTAGCACATTATCCAGCGACAGAAAATCATGTTTCGAGCCTTGATACGGGCCACCCCGATCAGGGTCGGCTTCGGGGTCGACAACATTGCTCGGATATCGGAACCATGTATCAAGCGCCGCGCCAGCGATTTTGTATTCGCTCAAGGCTTGGAAAAGCGCATCCTCATCGACCACTTCACCGCGCGCCACATTAATCAGATAAGCATCAGGTTTCATCTGCGCAAAGGCTTGCTGATTAATCATCCCCAGCGTCTCATCGTTGAGGTCGCAGGTCAGCACCAGAAAGTCGCTTTCTTGCAATAGGCGCGGCAAATCTTCGCTCGTGCCAATCCAATCTAGCGGGTCTGGCGTGGTTTCGCGTGTAGAGCGGGCGACGGCACCAATTTGCATGCCAAAGACGCGGGCGCGTTCGGCCACGGCTTGGGCGATTTCGCCATAGCCGACAAGCCCGAGTGTGCGTCCGGCCAAGTCACCATGGCGCGCCTCATGGGCCGAGTTACGGCCCGAGCGGCGCCACACGCCTTGCTGCATATCTTGGTGCAGCGTGTGCAGTTCCAGCACATGCTCAAGCATGGTGCCGAGCACATATTCGGCCATTGGCGCGGCATGACCGCCAGCATTGCAGACAATCAGTCCCTCAGGCAAAAAGCCCGGGTCAATCCAGTCTGTGCCGACCCAAGGTTGGACAATCATTTTCAAATTCGGCGCCGCCATGAGGACGCCAAAATTGCCCGGCGTCAGCAAAAAATCGGCGCTGATAACGGCGACGTCGCAAGTTTCGATAATCGCGTCACGCGCCGCCAAATCATCATTGCACGGCCACGTTTGAACCTGCCAGTCGTCTCCAATGTCAGTTAAACTTTCCTCAACGACAGAGGCATATTGCACCCCCATCGCTCCAAATACGGCGATATTGAGCGTCATGCGATTTTTTCGACCTCGTCAACGGCAAATTGCGTCACTGTTTTGTAATCAGCCTTGCCATTGGGGGCGCGGAAGGCAGGGCCATCGGTGAAAATATGCTTTGGCGTTTTATAGCCGGCCAGTTTTTCACGGACAAAGATTTTCAGCATATCAGGGTCGAAGCTCTGACCCTCGGCCAGTTCGACGACGGCGGTGACGGCTTGCCCCCATTTCTCGTCTGGAACGCCGACGACCAGCGCATCTTCGACGCTGTCATGAAGTTTCAACGCTTCTTCGACTTCTTCCGGATAGATTTTCTCACCGGCTGAGTTAATGCACACAGAACCACGCCCCAGCAGGGTCAGCTCGCCATCCTCAGAGACCAAGCAATAATCGCCGGGGATGGAATAGCGGTGGCCATTAATGGTTTTGAAAGTCTTGGCGGTTTTCTCTTCGTCTTTGTAATAGCCCAACGGAATTGAGCCACCAAAAGCGATAAAGCCCGGTGTTTCACTGCCCCAAGCAATTTCATTGTCGTTTTCGTCGAAGACTTTGCAGAAGTCATTCGTGGTGAATTTGGCGGTTTTCACCGGCATGTCTTTGGCGGTGATGGAGCTGCCAAAGCCGATTGCTTCTGATGAGCCGAAGCTGTCCATCAAGATGGTTTGCGGCAAATGCTCGAGCATTGCTTGTTTGACTTCCATGCTCCACATCACACCGGATGAGATCATCGTCGTCAGGCTGGATAAATCATATTTGCCCGGTTCTGCTTCCAATGCGGCCAGCATCGGCTTGGCAAAGGCATCGCCGACAATCGCCATATTGGTAACGCCGCGCCGCTCAACCGTGCGCCATAATTCGTCCGTGTCCAAAGAGGCGGCGCCCAATGTCACAATCGTGCCGCCATTCATCATCGCCGCCATGGCGGTGAACAAACCAGTGCCGTGCATTAGCGGGCAGGCCGGAATATAAATGTCGCCCCCATTATTGGCTTTGATGCTGGCGGCGATTTCCTCCAGCGTCTCAGGCGCTTCGCCAAGCAGCTTCAGGGCCATGGTCTGGGTTTCGCGCAATGCGTGGTGCTCCCACATCACGCCTTTCGGCATGCCGGTCGTGCCACCGGTATAGAGGAACAAAAGATCTGAGCCAGAACGTGTCACATCAAGATTGCTGCCATCACCGGTGCTGACCAGATCTTCATATTCAAGAATACCGTCGGGCAAGTCATCGCCGCCGACTTCAATCCATTGTTTCACCTTAGGCAGGCGCGGGCGTAATTGTTCGATATTGTCGCGGAACTCATGGCCATACACCACCACGGTGGCATCGGAGTTGTCGAAGATATAATGCACCTCATCGGCGACATAACGATAATTCACATTCACATGGGTCAGTTGGGCGCGGAAACAGGCGGCCAGCAATTCCATATATTCGGGCCGGTTGCGCATATAAAAGCCGACCTTGTCGCCAGCTTGGGCACCGCCCGCCAGCAGGTTGCGGCCTAGATTATTACTGCGCGCATCGAGTTGTTGCCATGTAATCTCACGGTCGTCATGCACAAGCGCCAAATGGCCCTCCGGCATAATCGGCATAATTACGTCCAAAATATCGCCAAAATTCCATTCCATTTCGCTCTCCCTCTCCAAAACACGAATGATTCTTGCAGACACGCTAAAACAAAAAAAATCACAGCGAAAGTGACATTTGAAAAATTTATGTGCGCTATATAATTTTACGCGCCAGCCCATAAGCTATGCTAATAGAAGACATGGAATCATCACTTTTTCCTCTTGTTGCAGGCTTGGTATTGTTAGCTGTCTCGGGCGAAGCGCTTTTGCGCGGTGCCGTGACCAGTGCCCTAATTTTGCGCGTGCCGCCGCTGATTATCGGCCTGACGATTATTGCGCTGGGCACATCGGCCCCTGAATTAACCGTCTCGGTGCAGGCCGCCTTGGTTGGGCAAACCGATATCGCCATTGGTAATGTCATCGGCAGTAACATCGCCAATATTTTATTGGTTATGGGCACGATGGCGGTTCTCAGCCCGTTTGTGGTCAGCGAAGCCAGCGTCTCGCGCGATGGGCGGTTTATGCTGCTGGTCTCTGCGCTACTGGTCGGGCTGGCTTATTATGGGGTTATCTCGCTATTTATCGGCTCGTTGTTGCTGGCCGCGCTGGTGATCTACACGGTCTATCTCTATCGCAGCTCAAACGATGCGGCGCATAGCGCTGAAGCGGCCAGCTCAGCCGAAGAAAACGCGCTACCTGGCGGCTTGTGGGTGGCCATTCCGACATTGCTCGCCGGACTGGTGGGGATTGTCTGGGGGGCTGATTTGATGGTCATGGGCGCCACCCAATTGGCCCGCGATTTTGGCATTTCCGAAGCGGTGATTGCGCTGAGTATTGTGGCCATTGGCACTTCATTGCCAGAGCTGGCGGTGGCGATTTTCGCCAGCCTGCGCGGGCAGGCAGGTTTGGCTGTCGGCAATATTATCGGCAGCAATATTTCCAATATTCTATTGATTTTGGGCGGCACCTCGCTGGTCGCGCCTTTGCCGATTGTCGGAGAACTGGCGCAACGCGATGTTTGGGTGATGCTCGGCGTGGCGGTTTTGGGGGTTTATTTCATGGCCTCAAAACGCCGGATGAGCCGCCTTGAAGGGGCCGTATGTGTGGCGCTTTATGTTGGCTATATCGGCTTTATCTTCGCGGTTTAAGGCCAATGCGCCATGGCGGCGATAATATTCGGGGCTAGACAAAACAAGCCGGGCAATGTTAGCTCACTGCATCCAATGAGAAACAGGCGTTAGCCTTTGGAAAAAAGGACGATATTCGTGCAGCAGTTTTTGCGACGACGATAAAGAAAATTGCAAACTGGCCTCGCGCCGGTCTGTCTTCGCACGCCGCTAATTGTTTTTACCTTGCCCTCGCATCGCCAAACGCAAATGAGATAACAGGGCGCATCGCCGGATGTTTCCATGACTGAGATTATTCAAACAAAACCCCAGCACCATGCTGCTATTGAGCAGTTACTTGACCAATGTTTTGGCCCCGGGCGGGTTGCCCGCACAGCCGAACGCTTGCGCGAGCGCAACAGGCAAATTGATGCCTATGCGCGCCTATATGTCGATGGCGCGGCGCAGGTGCGTGGCAGCATCAGCTATTGGCCGATCCGTATTGGCGACACACCGGCCCTGCTGCTCGGCCCGCTGGCCGTGCACCCTGATTTGCAAGGCCAAGGGGTCGGCATTGCCTTGATGCGCGAAAGCATGGCGCAGATTGATATGTCGCGTTTCAAAGCCATTTTGCTGGTCGGTGACTTGCCGTATTACCAGCGGGTTGGTTTTGCGGTGGCCCCCGAGGCTGTGCGCATGCCCGGCCCAGTCGATGCGGCGCGGCTGTTGGTTTATACCGGCGAAGCCAGCCCTGAGATTAATGCAGAGGCATTAGCCGGTGCAGTTCGCCCCGCGCCGGATTTGTGCTAACTTAATCCCGAGAGCGGAGAGAGAGCATGGCCAAAAGCCCTGAACCCAATGTATTACAGAGTGTGATTGCCGAGGCTGAAAAAGCCGGCGGGGAGCGCGCTTTGCCGCCTGTGCATTTATGGGAGCCGGACTATTGCGGCGATATCGGCATGCGGATTGCCCGCGATGGCCAGTGGTATTACGACAACTCACCGATTGGTCGCAAAAAACTGGTGCGCTTATTTTCGACGATTTTGCGCCACGATGAGGATGGCGAGCATTATCTGGTGACGCCGGTTGAGAAAATCCGCGTCGAAGTCGATGACGCGCCGTTTGTCGCCACGCTGTTGCATGTGCAGGGTAGCGGGCGCCAGCAAGTTTTGCAGTTCGAAACCAATGTCGGCGATGTCACCGAGGCTGGCCCCGAACACGGGCTGCGCTTTGATATTGATCCACAAAGCGATGAGCCATCGCCTTATGTGCATGTGCGCGCCCGCCTCGAAGCGCTGATTGCGCGTTCTGTCTATTATGATTTGGTGGCACTGGGCGAGATTGTCGGCGATGAGTTCGGCGTCTGGAGCCATGGTGTGTTTTTCCCCATCGCCTCTGCCGATTTGGTGCAGGAAGCATAGGAGAGGGCGATGAACCATCTGCACTCGCATGGCCATTTATTGCAACAGATTGCCCGCTGCGTCGACGCTGATCTGCCTCATGATGATGTGCTGTTGCACGGGCGCGGGCAAATCGGTGACATGCAGCTGGATGGCGAAAGCTGGATTGACGACGAAGCCGAGCGCAAAGATTTGCTGCTGGCGGCGGTGCTTATCGGCATTGTCGAAGCGGCCGATGGCACACCGCATATTTTGCTGACGCGGCGCGCCGACCATCTCGATAAACATTCGGGGCAGGTGGCGTTTCCCGGCGGCAAGGTTGAAGCCACCGACGCCTCGCCGATCACGGCGGCGTTGCGTGAGGCGCATGAAGAGATTGGCCTGCATCCCGATTATGTCGATGTGATGGGCTTTCTCGATACTTATGAAACCGGCACAGGTTTTCGAATTCTGCCGGTTGTGGCGAAACTCAGCCCGGGCTTTTCACTGACGCCGGATACCAATGAAGTGGCTGATATTTTTCAAGTACCGGCCCGCTTGGCACTTGATGAGGCCAATTACCAAGCCCATGAAGTTGAGTGGGAAGGGCGCCAAAGACGCTATTATGCGCTACAGTATGAGGGCTATAATATTTGGGGCGCGACAGCAGGCATGCTGATGCATATGAGCCGGAGGCTGACAGTATGATACGGATTATTTTATGGAACGCCCTTTTGTTCTTTCTGCCGTTTATCATGGCATGGTTGTGGTCGCTGTGGCTGGCCAAATACCATCCGCAGCGCGAAACCCAATGGCGCTGGGCCAGCTATACGCTGATAGGCTGTGTGCTGGTGATCATCAGCCTGACCTTTTATCGTTTTTCCAGCGACAACCCGCCCGAGGGTCAGTATGTGCCGCCGCATTTGCAAAATGGCGAAGTGGTGCCTGGCCGCTTTGAATAAGCGCGGCATTTGCTGATGTCACAGCTTCCCGATATCTCCTCTGCCGACTGGCTGACGCGGCCTGAAACGCAGCATTTATTGGCCTTGCTGAATGGCGATGGCGGCGTCACGCGCGCCGTTGGCGGCTGTGTGCGCGATACCGTGTTGGGCCACGCAACGCATGACACAGAAGTCGATTTGGCCACCAGCCTGCTGCCGGATGAGGTGATGGCGCGCTTGCAGGCGGCTGAGGTTCGGGTCATCCCGACCGGTTTGGAACATGGCACGGTGACGGCGCTGTTGCGCCCTGATGCGGCGACGCCATGGTCGTATGAAATCACCACCTTACGCCGCGATGTCGAGACCGATGGCCGCCACGCGCAAGTGGCGTTTTCTGACGATTGGGCGGCTGACGCGGCGCGTCGTGACCTAACGATTAACGCGCTCTATGCCGACGCCGATGGCACGCTGCACGACCCGCTGGGCCTTGGGCTTGATGATGTGGCGGCGCGGCGCATCCGATTTATCGGCGCGGCGAGCCAGCGCATTGAAGAAGATTATCTGCGGATTTTGCGGTTTTACCGCTTCCATTTCACGCTGGCGGCAGATCAAGCCTTGGCCGCCGATGCGGTGGCGGCGTGCAGCCAAGCAGCGGCCCATATTGCGGCGTTATCGGGCGAGCGCAAACAGGCCGAATTGCTGAAAATTCTGGCCCTGCCAGAGGCCGCCTCAGCGATCGGCGCGATGCAGGCGGCGGGGCTGTTGGCACCGCTGTTTGGCGCAAAAAGCCCGCAAGGATACGGCGTGTCGCGGCTCGAAAAACTGGCCGCCAAATGTGACGACGCGATTTTGCGCTTTACCAGCCTGTTTGAGACGGCCGAATTGGCCATGCAAGCGGCGCAAACCTTGCGTCTGGCCAATAAACAGCAGGCGCGTATCGCCGCCGCTTTGACGCCTAGCGCGCATATAGAAAACGCCGATATCCGTGCCGCTTTATATTTTGATGGTGTGGCGACATTGCGCGATCAAGCGCATCTGGCTTTGGCCGATGGGGGCAACGACGCGGCGAAGGTTGATTTTTGGCGCCAGCTTTTGCAGCAGCTTGAGGGTTATGAAAAGCCGGTTTTTCCGCTCAATGGCGCCACCTTAAAACAGGCCGGCATAGCCGAAGGCCCAGCCATGGGCGCGCTTTTGAAACAGCTTGAAAACTGGTGGGTGGCCCATGATTTTCCGCCCTTGGCGGCGTTGCAGGATGAGCTGCAAGCGCAGTTGGAAAACCAATCGAGCTAAATGCGCCTAAGGCCAGCTGACCATGGGCGGCATGGACGATAAAATGCTTTCCACATTGCCGCCGGTTTTCAGCCCGAACATGGTGCCGCGATCATATAACAAGTTGAACTCGACATAGCGGCCACGTTGTTGCAATTGCTCGGCGCGGTCAGCCTCGGTAAATGGCAGATTAATCCGCCGTGCAGCAATTTCCGGATACACATCAACAAAAGCACTGCCGACATCACGGGTGAAGGCAAAATCGGCCTCCCAATCGCCGCTGTCGAAATGGTCGTAGAAAATACCGCCCGTGCCGCGCATTTCATCGCGGTGCGGCAGGAAGAAATAGCTGTCGCAGGCGTCTTTGAATTTCGGGTAATAGCCCGGGTCATGTTTATCGCAGGCGGCTTTATATGCCTTGTGGAAATCGATCGTATCTTCATGCTCGGCTGAGCGCGCGCGCTGCACCATTGGCGTCAAATCACCACCGCCGCCAAACCAGCCCTTGGTGGTCACCATCATGCGGGTGTTCATATGCGCCGTTGGGGCCAGTGGGTTGCGCGGGTGGATAATCACCGAAATGCCAGCCGCCCAGAAACGTGGGTCGTCTTGCGCGCCGTCAACTTGAGCCCGAAAATCTTCTGAAAATTCGCCATGCACGACGGAGATATGCACACCGGCTTTCTCGAATGTCTGCCCGTGAAGCATCGACATTTCGCCACCGCCTTGATCTTCTGAGCCATCACCGCGACGCCATTTTTTGCGCTCAAAGCGCGCCCCTTCCGGCTCAAGTGATTCGAGTTTTGTACAAAGCTGATCACGCAGGTCGGCGAACCAAGATGCGGCTTGTGATTTGCGGTTATCCCACAATTCCCCGCCAGAATGTTTTGCGGTCATTTGACTACGGCCTCCGTGAAAAAATATAGTAACTTTTCCAATAGCTTACGAAAAATATACTTGCATGCCTCAGGGTTAATCTATGCGTCATGGTGACACATTTAGTGATTGCCCGTCAGCAGTTAGTTTGTGGTCATCAAAGTCTTGCTTATAAAGAGCAGACCTAGAGGGGCAATAAGGAGATAAAGAGATGGCTGACGCTCATCCACCAGTCGCGGAAGAACCAAACCGCCGAGACTTTTTGTATTTGGCTACCGGTGCCTTCGCCGCCGTTGGGGCCGCCAATATTGTTTGGCCGCTGATTGATCAGATGAACCCAGACGCTTCGGTAAAGGCATTGTCTTCTATCGAGGTTGACTTGGCTGCCATTGAGAGCGGTCAGAGCATCACCGTCACATGGCGCGGCAAGCCGGTGTTTATCCGCCGCCGCACCGAGGCTGAAGTTAGCGACGCGCGCAGTGTTGCCGCCGCTGAACTGCCAGACCCTGAGGTTGACGCCGATCGAGTGATTAAAGATGAGTGGCTGATTATGGTCGGTATTTGTACCCATTTGGGTTGCGTGCCGCTGGGTCAGTCAGGCGACTTTAACGGTTGGTTCTGCCCATGCCACGGTTCGCACTACGATACATCAGGGCGTATCCGTAAAGGCCCAGCCCCGAAAAATCTTGAAATTCCGCCATACGACTTCGTTGGCGATACGCGCATTAAAATTGGTTAGGAAAAATTATGAGCGGAGAAAGCACATATAATCCCGGAAACGGTTTCACCAAATGGATGGATTCGCGTTTGCCTATTATGCGTCTGGCGCATGATAGCTTTGTCGACTATCCGACCCCGAAAAACCTCAATTACTGGTGGACTTTTGGCGGTATTTTGACCTTCTGCTTGGTGACCCAAATTGTCACCGGCATTATTCTAGCCATGCACTACACGCCGCACACCTCAATGGCGTTTAATTCGGTCGAGCATATTATGCGCGACGTCAATTATGGCTGGCTGATGCGTTATATCCACGCCAATGGCGCGTCGATGTTCTTCCTTGCGGTTTACATCCACATGTTCCGTGGCATGTATTACGGCTCATACAAAGCGCCTCGCGAAGTCCTATGGATTTTGGGCGTGCTGATTTACATCCTGATGATGGCGGCTGGCTTTATGGGCTATGTGCTTCCTTGGGGGCAAATGAGCGTGTGGGGCGCCACCGTGATTACCAATCTGTTCGGTGCCATTCCAGTGGTCGGAGACAGTCTGGTGACGCTGATGTGGGGCGGTTTCTCGGTTGATAACCCAACCCTCAACCGTTTCTTCTCACTGCACTATCTTATTCCATTCCTGATTGCTGGTGTGGTTGTGTTGCACATTTGGGCGCTTCATGTGCCGGGCAATAACAACCCTGTCGGTATCTCAGTGAAGGGCGAGCAGGACACTGTGCCATTCCACCCGTATTACACGGTGAAAGATGGCTTCGCGCTGGCCCTGTTTATGATTTTGTTCTCTTATTTCATCTTCTTTGCACCAAATGTGCTGGGTCACGCCGATAACTATATTCCGGCCAACCCGCTGGTGACACCGGCCCATATTGTGCCGGAATGGTATTTGTTGCCGTTCTACGCCATCTTGCGGGCTGTGCCTGATAAGCTCGGTGGTGTGGCGCTGATGTTTGGCGCGATTTTTGTGATGTTCTTGCTGCCATGGCTCGACACCTCGAAAGTGCGTTCAGCACGCTATCGCCCGCTGTTCCGTCAGTTCTTTATCCTGTTCATTATTGATTGTCTTATTTTGGGCTATCTCGGCGCCAAGCCGGCCGAAGGCGTGTATATCGTCTTGGCACGGGTTGCGACGGTTTACTATTTCGCTCACTTCCTGATTATTCTGCCGCTCCTCGGATTGGTCGAAAAAACCAAGGAAGTGCCGGAAAGTATATCCGCCTCGATTCATCCCACTGCACCCCAAGCTGCTGAATAACGGCAGAAAGAGGATTTTGATATGAAGAATTTTACGCTCAAAGCACTAGCCTCAAGCGCAGTGGTTCTCGCCAGTCTGGTGATGCCAGCCCATGCGGCCGGTGACGCCAAGCACCCAGAAGCCATGGAATGGAGCTTCAGTGGGCCTTTCGGCACTTATGACCGCAATGCCCTGCGCCGTGGTTTCCAAGTCTACAAAGAAGTCTGCGCTTCATGCCACGGCCTGTCGCACATGGCTTACCGTAACTTGTCACAGCCCGGCGGCCCTGAGTTCAGCGAAGCGGAAGTGAAAGCCATCGCGGCTGAATATCTGGTCGAAGACGGCCCTGACGATTATGGCGATATGTTCGAACGCGCGGCCTTGCCACGCGACGGTTTTGTCGAGCCTTATCCAAATGAAAACGCCGGTCGTGCCGCCAATGGCGGTGCTTACCCACCGGATTTGTCATTGATCAACAAAGCCCGTGGCGGTGGTGCAGATTATGTCTACGCTATTCTGGCGGGCTATGAAGAGGCGCCAGAGGGCATGGAAATGCGCGCTGGCCTTTACTACAACCCCTATATGTCTGGCGGCAAAATTGCCATGCCAGCGCCGCTGCTTGAGGACATTGTCGAATATGGCGATGGCACACCAGCAACCGTTGAGCAAATGTCGGCTGATGTGGTGCATTTCCTTGAATGGGCGGCAGAGCCTAAAATGGAAGAGCGCAAGCGCATCGGTCTGATGGTGATGATCTATCTGTCGATCTTTGCCGCTTTGATGTATATCTCAATGCGCAAAATCTGGGCTGACCAGCACTAATCAGCCAACAGGTAATTAGAAAACCCTGCATCGCTTTTGCGCTGCAGGGTTTTTTTGGCTTAAACGTTAAAGCGGAACAGCAAGACATCGCCATCTTTGACGATATAGTCTTTGCCTTCCTGACGCAGGCGACCGGCTTCGCGCGCACCTGCCTCGCCATTATGCGCCGTGTAGTCGTCATATGAAATGGTTTCGGCTTTGATGAAGCCGCGTTCAAAATCGGTATGAATAACGCCGGCGGCTTGCGGTGCTGACATGCCATCGCGGATGGTCCATGCGCGCGCTTCTTTCGGGCCAGCGGTGAAATAAGTAATCAGGCCAAGCAAGTGATAGCCCTGCCGGATAAGCCGGTTGAGGCCCGGTTCAGCAAGCCCCAAGGTCTCGAGATATTCGAGCCGCTCAGCGTCGTCTAATTGCGCCAATTCTTCTTCGATACGGGCTGAGATGATGACCACTTCAGCGCCTTCGGCATCGGCTTTTTCCTGCATTTTTGCGGACAGGCTATTGCCGCTATCAGCCGCGCTTTCTTCAACATTGCAGACATAAATCACCGGCTTTGAGGTGATCAGTTGCAGGTTTTTGAAATCTTGTTGGCGGTCGTCGGGAATATCGGCTTTGCGGGCAGGGCGGCCTTCGCGCAATTCGGCCAAGGCCAGCTCCACCAGTTCCAATTCGGCCAGCGAGGCTTTGTCTTTGGCGGCGGCTTTTTTGCGCAAATTGGCTTCGCGTTTTTCAAGGCTTTCAAGGTCGGCCAGCATCAGCTCGGTTTCGACGGTGTCGCTATCGGCAATCGGGTCAATCACCCCTTCGACATGGGTGATGTCGCCATCTTCAAAACAGCGCACGACATGGGCAATGGCGTCAACTTCGCGGATATTGGCGAGGAACTGATTGCCCAGCCCTTCGCCTTTTGAGGCGCCGCGCACCAGACCTGCAATGTCGACAAAGCTCAAGCGGGTCGGGATGGTTTGGGCCGAGCTGGCGATACGGGCCAGCGCGTCGAGACGGCCATCGGGCACGGCGACATCGCCAATATTTGGCTCAATGGTGCAGAACGGAAAATTGGCCGCTTGCGCGCTGGCGGTCTGCGTCAGCGCGTTAAAAAGAGTGGATTTACCTACATTTGGTAGGCCTACAATGCCGCAACGAAATCCCATTAGTCTGTTTCCTTATTACCGTTGTTTTTATCTTTGTCGTTTTTGTCTGTGTCGTCATGAAGCACCGGGCTCATGTCTTCGACGACGCGGGTTTGGTAGGTACTGTCTGCGCCCTCGACCAGCAGTGGCGCGTGGCGGCTTACAGCGTCAAGCATTGGCCCCAGCCAGTCTTGGTCGTGTTTGGAAAAATCACCCAGCACATGGCCAGTGACTTTTGCCTTATCGCCGGGATGGCCAATGCCAAGCCGGGCGCGGCGGAAGTCGGCCCCCATATGCGCCTTGATGGAGCGCAGGCCGTTATGTCCGGCAAGCCCGCCACCTGTGCGCATTCTCAACTTGCCATGCGGCAAATCCAGCTCGTCATAAAACACGACAATCTGGTCGCCTTCTAATTTGTAGAAATTGGCCGCATCGGCAACGCTGACGCCGCTTTTATTCATGAAGGTGGTTGGCTTAAGCAGCAGAATTTTCTCACTGCCAATACGCCCCTCAGAAACCAGCCCGTGATGCTTGGCTTTGAACGGCTCAAATGAATAAGCCTCAGCAATCGCATCTACCGCCATAAAACCGATATTGTGTCGGTTCTTTGCGTATTTCAGATCTGGATTGCCGAGGCCTACAAATAAAAGCATATCATTCCCCGAAAAGGGGATGTCAGGAGACGAAGATTATTCTTCGCCGCCTTCTTCCGCTTCAGTGCTTTCTGCTTCTGCGCCGTCTTCACCTTCTTCGCCTTCGCCGTCTTCCTCAGTCGGCTCTACGCTGACCGATGGGGCGGCAATGGTTGCGATGGTAAAGTCACGGTCAGAAATAACCGGCTCAACGCCGTCTGGCAGTTTCACATCAGAGATGTGCGCGCTGTCACCAACTTGCAGCTCGCCAAGATCAATCTCGATGGATTCTGGAATCGCATCGGCTGGGCAGTTCAGCTCAACTGTGTAACGCACAACGTTCAACACGCCGCCTGATTTCAGGCCAGGTGATGTTTCTTCGTTGAGGAACACAACTTGCACTTCCACCGCAATCTTGCTGCCTTTACCAAGCCGCAGGAAGTCGGCGTGCATAATGTCATCACGCACAGGGTGCAGTTGCAAATCACGTGTAATCACGCGGCTTTTCTTGCCGTCGATTTCAATATCCAGCAAGGTGCTCATCAAGCGGCCAGTGTTATACAGTCGGGTAAAGTCTTTGCGTGACAATGTAATACCCTCTGGGTCTTTATTGTCTCCGTAGATCACTGCCGGCACCAAGCCCTCACGACGTAGTGCACGAGCGACCCCCTTACCGGCCCGTTCCCGCTTATCAGCGGTAATAGAAATAATGTCTGACATATCCGTCTCCATTGTTGTTAAAATTCCCGCTATCGCCCATGCCATAACGGTCAAACCGACTTTCCTCCAGGGGTGCAAAATCGGACTGTGCGCGGGTTATAGCAAGCACAGCAATTAATTCAATATGAAAAGCTCAAAAGCCTAGTCGAAAAGGCTAGAAACCGAATGTTCGTAAGAGGTGCGGCGCATCGCTTCGCCAATCAAATCAGAAATTTTGATGACATCAAATTTATCCGATCCGAGAATCTCCTCAGTCGGCTGAATGGTGTCGGTAATCAGCAGCTTCTCGAGCTGTGAATTATTCACCCGCTCAATCGCCTGACCCGATAACACACCATGCGTCACATAAGCCGAAACCGACTTGGCACCGGCGTCGATCAGCGCGCCTGCGGCGTTGCACAATGTGCCAGCACTATCGACAATATCGTCAACCATCACGCAGTGGCGGCCATCGACATCACCAATAATATTCATCACTTCGCTGACGCCGGCTTTTTCGCGGCGTTTGTCAACAATCGCCAAGTCCGCGCCAATCCGATTGCCCAAAGCGCGTGTCCGCACCACGCCGCCAACGTCTGGCGATACCAGCATTAATTCTTTTTTGCCAAAGCGCTGTTTAATGTCATCGACGAAAACCGGCGCGGCAAACAAATTATCGGTCGGAATATCGAAAAAGCCTTGAATTTGTCCAGCGTGCAAATCAAGCGTCAGCACCCGGTCGGCCCCTGCGGCTTCAATCAGATTGGCCACCAGCTTGGCAGAAATCGGTGTGCGGGGCCCGGGTTTACGGTCTTGGCGGGCATAGCCGAAATACGGCAGAACGGCCGTAATGCGGCGGGCTGAGGCGCGGCGCAGGGCGTCGATAATAATCAGCAATTCCATCAAATGGTCATTGGCCGGATAAGATGTCGATTGAATAATAAACGCATCTTCGCCGCGCATATTTTCGTGAATTTCGACAAAAACCTCATTGTCGGCAAACCGGCGCACTTCGCATTTGGCCAGCGGCACGTCGAGGTAATCGCTAATCGCGGTCGCCAAGGGTAGGTTACTATTACCTGCCAGAATTTTCATTGATACGCCTCCTCGGCTCGCTTTGCGAAACTGTGATTACTGCATAACAAAGCAAGTCGGCAGAGGCAAATTATGTTTTGTTTTTATCCCCGAGTCATCGGCCTTTAACGCAAGCATATCGCCGATAATTGTCGGCCATAATCACGCTCACCGAAATGGGTGGTGCGCCGATAAGAGAAAAACTGCTGCTCATGTTGATAAGTGCAGACATCCATCAGCGTGGCGGCGACCTCGGCCCGGCGTAATTGCCGCATCACGAAGCCGGTTAGGTCAAACATTGCATGGTCGGGTCGCTCGGCGGCGATGAATAAATCAGCGTCGTCGTGATAGCTCTCGGCAAAGCGGGCGACAAACTCAGCCCCGACCTCATAGGCGGCTTGCGAGATGGCCGGCCCGACCACCGCTTGGATGGTGTGCCGCTGGCCGCCACGGGCGAGCATTTCATTGACCACGCTGGCGATGATATTGTCATGGGCGCCGCGCCATCCGGCATGCGCTGTGGCGATGATGCCAGCCTGCTTGTCTGCCAACAGAACCGGCACGCAATCGGCGCTCAAAACCCCCAGCACAATCCCCGGCTGATCGGTGACCAGCGCATCGGCTTGCGGGGAGTGGGTGGCATCGGCACCGACATAGGCGGTGATATGGCTATGTGTCTGATGGCCGGTGACCAGCCGTGTACCACCAAGATGGGCGCAAATCCGGTTGCGGTTTTCGATCACTTTGGCGCTGTCATCTTGTGAGCCAAGCCCGACATTCAGCGAGCTGTATAGGCCTTGCGACACACCGCCTTGACGGGTGAAAAACCCATGCTTGAATTGCACTTTGGCGTCGGCGGCAGGCACCAGCGCGTCAGCGATAAGCGGGTTGAGCGCGCTCATGCTCAAAACCCTGCCAAAGGCGGGCAAGAGGCACTGGCCAGCCCCAAGACTTTGAATAAATGCCCCATTTGGTCAGCGGCGGCGAGGCGGTCGCGCTCGGCGAGAATTTGTCGCTGTCGGTCCGGACTGCTGGCGCACAGAGCTTGGGCGCGCACATCTAACCCCAAGGCTTGCAGAAAAGCCCCTTGTTGGACAATCTGCGTGCCGGCAAGGCCGCTTGTTGTGGCGGCGTCGCGCAAATAGCTGAAATTCACATGGGCGGTCAAATCGGCCTCGCCCGGATTGGCCAGCGGGTCGGCATATGTATGCCGGTGAAGGGCTTGAAAACTATCGCCAACGCTCGGCGCGCTATAGCCATAGTCAATAATCAGCGCCGCCCCGCCTGCGATAGTCAGCTTGTCAGCTAATAGGCGCATCACCTGTTCGGCATCGGGGCAGGCTTCGACAATGTCACCGGTTTCGACTTCCGGCAGGCGTTGCAGGGGTGAAAAAGGCGCGGTGTCACAGGCGCGTTCGGTGAACACCAATGCCTCGGCTGCCTCGGCCACCATCATCTCGTCCCAGCCGCTGTCGGTTTTGCGGAATTGCTGGATTGGCAGGGCGTCGAAAAATTCATTGGCCAAAATAATCATTGGCTGGCCTTGGCTGGCGGGCAGGGCGGCCAAATCATCATGCCAGTGGGCGTCTGGCACTTTTTCGGCCTGCAGCGCCCGCAAGGTTGGGCTAATTTCGACAAAATGCACCTCAACCGCTTTGCTGAAGGCGGGCAACACGCTGGCGGCGCGCAATACATCGGCCATCAGCGTGCCGCGCCCGGGGCCAAGCTCGACAAGGCTGAGCTTGGGCGGGCTGTCCATGCGATGCCAGAGATCGGCACACCAAGCGCCGAGCAATTCGCCAAACATTTGGCTGATTTCTGGCGCTGTGGTGAAATCGCCGCCATCGACCCCAGCACTGCCCAGCGGTTGGCGTTGAATATAATAGCCATAAGTCGGGTCGGTGAGGGCGCGGCGCATATAGGCTTGCAGCGTTATCGGGCCGGTTTCTTGCAGCTCTTTTTGTAACACATGAAACAAAGACATCGGCGCAACCTATGCCTTGCGCTGCGCGTAAGCGATGAAGCCCAAGCCGGCGATGACCATCGGGATCGACAGCGCCTGCCCCATGGTCAGGCCGCCGCTTAAAAAGCCAATATGCGCGTCGGGTTGGCGGAACAATTCGACAAACATCCGCGAGGCGCCGTAAATCAGCACAAACAGGCCAGTGGCCAACCCGGGGCGGGCAAAGGCTT
>JAHEIG010000066.1 GCA_024639515.1 Rhodobiaceae bacterium
AGTTATCTATGGCCATGCCATTTGTTTTAGCCATTGTTGGGCGTCCCAATGTTGGGAAATCGACCCTGTTTAACAGGTTGGTGGGCCGGCGTCTGGCGTTGGTCGATGACCAGCCGGGGGTCACCCGCGACCGTCGTTTTGGCGATGCCCGTTTGGGCGATTTGCGCTTCCAGATTATTGATACAGCGGGTTTTGAAGACGGCAAATCCGGCAGTCTTGAGGCGCGGATGCGGGCCCAGACCGAAGCAGCGATTGACGAAGCCGATATGGTGCTGATGCTGACCGATGCACGGGTCGGTATCTTGCCAGAAGACGAATTATTCGCCCGCCTTTTACGCAAGGCCGATGTGCCGGTGATGTTGGCGGCCAATAAAGCCGAAAGCGGGGCAGGGGCCAATGGCGTCAACGAAGCCTTCCGGCTTGGGCTGGGGGAGCCGATTGCGCTGTCCGCCGAACACGGCACCGGCACGGATGAGCTGTATACGCAAATCCGCGACGCCATGGAACAACACGTTCCCGATTGGCAAGAGACCGAAGAAGAAGACGATGACCCCGATTTCGACCCCGATATGCCGTTTGAAGATGACCCCGATAAGCCGCTGCGCGTGGCTATTCTTGGGCGTCCCAATGCCGGTAAATCGACGCTGATTAATTATCTACTGGGGCAAGAAAGGCTGCTCACCGGCCCCGAGGCGGGGATTACCCGCGATAGTATTTCGGTTAATTGGACATGGCGCGATAAAGCCGCGCCGAACGGCCAACGCCCGGTCACGCTGTGGGACACGGCTGGCGTGCGGCGCAAATCGCGGGTGACGGAAAAGCTCGAAAAGCTCTCCGTCGCTGATGGCTTGCGGGCCGTGCGCTTTGCCGAAGTGGTGGTGTTGCTGATCGACGCCAGCAGCCCGTTTGACAAACAAGACATTCAGCTTGCCGATTTGGTCGAGCGCGAAGGCCGGGCTTTGGTGATTGGCATCAATAAATGGGATTTGAAACTCGACCGCCAAGAAGTGCGCCAGACGGTTAATGATGCCTTGCTGCGCGCCTTGCCGAAATTGCGCGGCGTGCCGGTGGTGATGCTGTCTGCCGAAACCGGTCGCGGGGTTGAAAAACTGATGCCTGCCGTGCAACGCCAATATGAAGTTTGGAACGCGCGCATCGGCACCGCCAAGCTGAATAAATGGCTCGGTGCGACGATTGACCGGCACCCGCCACCGGCTGATAAGGGCCGGCCTGTGCGCTTGCGCTATATCACCCAAGCCAAAGCGCGCCCGCCGACCTTTGTGACCTTCTCCAGTCGCGGCCACGCCGTGCCCGAGAGCTATCAGCGTTATTTGGCCAATAGCTTGCGCGAGACATTCGGATTGGATGGCGTGCCGCTGCGGATTTTCGTCCGCAAAGGCAAAAACCCTTATGAAAAGTAGGCCGGCTACAAAGAGGCTGGCCGCTTAACCGTTAAAGCGGATGATTTCACCATTTTTGTCGAAGCTGGGCGACAGCATGTCGAGGAATAGCGGCGCGATGTCGGCTGGCGTCGGCAGGGTTTCGGGGTCTTCGCCCGGCATGGCTTGGGCGCGCATGGCGGTGCGGGCCGGGCCCGGCGACAGCAAATTGGCCGACAGCTTATCATTGGCGTGTTCATTGGCCCATGTCTGCACCAGTGCATTGAGGGCTGCTTTGCTGATCGCGTAAGTGCCCCAAAACGGCAAGGCCTTGCTGGCCGCACCGGAGGTGACAAACACCGCACGCGGCGCCTCGGCCTGCATCATTAACGGATCCATGGCACGGATGAGGCGTGCATTGGCGGTGACGTTAATCGCCATGGTTTTTTCAAATTCATCTGGGCTGATATGCGAGGTCGGGGTCAACGGCCCCAAAGCCCCAGCATTGCCGACCAGCATGTCGAGCTTGCCCCAGCGCTCAGCCAGCGCACCACCGAGGCGGTCAATGGCGTCAAAATCGGTTAAATCCATCGGCACACCAGTGGCTTCGCCGCCGGCTTTGGTGATGCTGTCGTATAATTCTTCCAGGGCTCCTTGGGTGCGGCCAACCAACAGCACATGGGCACCGGCTTTGGCCAACGCTTCAGCGCAAGCATAGCCGAGCCCGCGCGAGGCACCTGTGACCAGAGCCAGCTTGCCAGAGAAATCGTGTTGGGCAGCACTCATGGCGGAATTTAGCCTTGTTCAGAAAGCAGCGAGAGCTGATGCACGCCGTCGCCGCGTGTCTGGTCAGCCAACAGGGTCGGGTAATCACCAGTGAAGCAATGATCGGTAAATTGTGGCCGCTCATTATTGCGGCCCTCGGGATAGCCCATGGCTTGATACAGACCGTCGACACTCAAAAACGCCAGACTATCGGCGCCGATATAGGCGCACATTTCTTCCAGCGAGTGTTGCGCCGCCAAAAGCTGTTCTTGGCTTGGTGTGTCGATGCCGTAAAAATCAGGATGGGTAATCGGCGGGGCGGCGATGCGCATATGCACTTCTTTGGCTCCGGCGTCGCGCATCATTTGCACGATTTTCACCGAGGTGGTGCCGCGCACAATCGAGTCATCAATCAGGATGACGCGCTTGCCGTCGACATGCACCCGATTGGCATTGTGCTTCAATTTCACCGAAAACGCGCGAATTGATTGCTGCGGCTCAATGAACGTGCGCCCGACATAGTGATTGCGGACAATCCCCAATTCAAACGGTATGCCCGAAGCATTGCCATAGCCAATCGCTGCCGGTACGCCGCTATCAGGCACCGGAATGACCACATCAGCATCGACATGGCTTTCCTCGGCCAATTGGCGGCCAAAGGCTTTGCGGCACTCATAAACACTGCGGCCACCGACGGTGCTGTCGGGGCGGGCGAAGTAAATATATTCAAAAATGCACGGGCGCGGCTCAATCGGCGGGAACGGTTTATGGCTTTGAATGCCTTTTTCGTTAATCACGACAATCTCGCCATTTTCAACTTCGCGAACGAATTTGGCGCCGATAATATCCAGCGCGCAGGTCTCCGAAGCCAGCAGATAATGCCCATCCAATTCGCCAATCACCAAAGGCCGAATGCCCAGCGGGTCGCGCGCGCCAATCAGTTTCTTATTGGTCAGCACGACCAGCGCGTAAGCCCCCTCAATTTGGAACAGCGCATCGGTAAAGCGGGCCAATGTGTTGCCACGGTCAGAGCGCGCCACCAGTTGTAGAATCGTCTCTGTGTCTGAGGTCGATTGGAAGATTGAGCCTTTTTTCACCAAATCATCGCGCAAAGACAGCGCATTGGTCAGATTGCCATTATGCGCGATAGCAAAGCCACCGCCGGCAAGGTCGGCAAATAGCGGCTGCACATTGCGCAACAAGGTGCCGCCCGTGGTTGAATAACGCACATGGCCAACAGCGGCTGAGCCGGTCAGTTGGTCGAGGACTTTGGCTTTGGTGAAGTGATCGCTGACCAAGCCGAGGCGGCGTTCAGCGAAAAAGTTTTTGCCGTCAAAACTCACAATACCAGCGGCTTCTTGGCCGCGATGTTGCAGGGCGTGGAGACCAAGAGCTGTCAGTGTGGCGGCGTCTGGGTGTCCGAAGATGCCAAACACGCCACATTCTTCACGCAGGCGATCATCGCTTGGGTTATCAATACTCATTCAAGCCCTTCCGTATTGCGGATTAGACGTTCCATCGAATTGCGTTCGGTCTGTTTATAGCCCGTGTCTGTGCCGCTGTCTTGTATTTCATTTTGGCTTTCTGGGGGCGAATTTTCGTCGCTGTTCAGCATGTTTTCACCAAAGTTCTGCAAAGCCTTATTAGCCGCCGGATTGTCGTTTAAAAAGCTGCCAATGTTGGAAATATTCAGCGGCAAGCGGTCCATTGGCATGACAGAAACCATCAATTTGGTGCCGGTTTGCAACAGCGGCCGGGTCTTGGCTTGGCTCATCCAGTCAGGATGGTCGGGCTCGGGAATCATCAGCACGAAAACGAAATAACCAAGGCAGGCAATCAACGCCCCGCGCAAGCCGCCAAAAACCACACCCAATGTGCGGTCGAGCACGCCAATCGGGGTCGCTTTCACAACCTTTGCCAAAGCCCCGAAAGCAAATGAGCAAATCATCAGCGTGACCAGGAAGACCAACAGCATAGAGCCGATATTGACGACCCACGAAATGTCGATATAGCTGGCCAAACTCGGCTTCAGCAGCGGGCCAAAATAAATCGCCGCATAGACTGAAATCACCAAACCGGCAATCGACAGCACTTCTTTGGTGAAGCCGCGCATCAGCGACAAAGCGGCCGACACCAGCAGCACAGCAAAGACGACATAATCAACGGCCAAAAAATCCATGTTCTTTACCTAGCATGAGTCGGCAATGCTAACCCTGTGAAACACCCAGCGCGGCAATCAGGCTGGCTAAATCTTCAATCGGCTTCAGCCCAATTTCCGAGGTCTTGCCGGCTTTCAACGCTGGCGGGGCAAACGCCGTTTGAAAGCCCAGCTTGGCGGCTTCTTTCAGCCGGACATTTTGTTGTGATACCGGGCGCACCGCACCCGATAGGCTAATCTCGCCAAATACCGCGCATTGGGCCGGAATAGGGGTGCCGCTAATCGACGATATCAACGCCGCCGCCACCGCCAAATCAGCCGCTGGCTCATTAATCCGCAAGCCGCCCGCGACATTCAAAAACACATCGCGTCCGGCAAATGATACGCCGCAGCGCGCCTCCAATACCGCCAGCACCATCGATAGGCGATTGCTGTCCCAGCCGACCACGGCACGGCGCGGTGTCGCCAGAGAAGACGGGGCGGCCAGTGCCTGAATTTCCACCAATAGCGGGCGGGTGCCCTCAATACCGGCAAACACAGCGGCGCCGGGGACATTTTCATCGCGGCCCTTCAAAAATAGCTCAGAAGGGTTGTGCACCTCGACCAAGCCTTCTGATTGCATTTCAAACACGCCGATTTCATGGGCTGGGCCAAAGCGGTTTTTAATCGCCCGCAAAATACGGAACTGATCGCCGCGATCGCCTTCGAAATAGACCACCGTATCGACCATATGTTCGAGCACACGCGGGCCAGCAATTTGCCCGTCTTTGGTGACATGACCAACGAGGATTACTGCCGCGTCATTTTTCTTGGCGAAATGGATGAGCTCCTGACTGGCGACGCGCACCTGACTGACCGTGCCCGGGGCCGCTTCAATGGCCGGTGACCACATGGTTTGCACCGAGTCGATGACGACCAATGAGACGTCTTTTTGCCCGTTCAGGGTTTTGCAAATATCGGCCACATTGGTTTCCGAGGCCAGCTCCACCGGCGCCTCGTCGACGCCAAGGCGGGCGGCGCGCATACGCAGTTGCGCCAAGGCTTCCTCGCCGGAGATATACACCACGCGCTGGCCGCTTTGGGCCAGTTTGGCCACCGCTTGCAACAGCAGGGTGGATTTACCAATCCCCGGGTCGCCGCCGATCAGCGTGGCCGAGCCGGGCACCAGCCCGCCGCCGAGCACGCGGTCAAATTCGCCAATGCCGGTTTTCTTACGCGCCGGTTCGGCGTCGTTGCCGGCCAATGTTGCCAATTCGATGGCTTTGCCTTTGGTGGATTTGGCGCCGCGCCCAATCGGCGCGCTTGAGCTAGAGGCTTCTTCTGAGATGGTGTTCCACTGGCCGCAACTATCGCATTTGCCCGACCATTTATTGGTCACGGCGCCGCAATTATTGCAGGCGAATGTGGTTTGCCCCCGCGCCATTAGCTGGCTGCTCCATTTATAGGATCGAGTTTTTGGCCCTCAACTTCAATCGGGCCTTCGGCCAGACCATTGACGAATTGGCGCAAAAACGGGTCATCCGATTGGGCGATGGCGTCGGCGTCGCCTTGCCAGATAATCTCGCCCTTATAGAGCAGGGCGGTTTTGTCGGCGATGGCGTTAACGCTGGTCATATCATGGGTGATGGTCAATGTGGTGGCGCCCAGCTCGCGCGCGCAATCGCGAATGAGGTGGTTAATCACATCCGTCATAATCGGGTCAAGGCCAGTGGTTGGCTCGTCAAAAAAGATAATCTCCGGCTTGGCGGCAATAGCCCGGGCCAGCCCGACGCGCTTTTGCATGCCGCCCGATAGCGAGGCCGGATAGAGGTCGAGCAATTCCGGCCCTAAATCGACCAAGGCCAAGCTTTCGACCGCTTGCTGGCGGGCGTCATCGACACTTAAGCCTTCATTTTGCAAGCCCTGAAAAGCGACATTGCGCCAAACCGGCAGGCTGTCAAACAGGGCGCTGTTTTGAAACAACATGCCGAATTGGTGGTCAATGTCGCGGCGTTCATCGCGCGACAGGCCAATGGTCTCGCGCCCATCAATGGTGATGGAACCGCGCTCGGGGCGCAGCAGCCCCAAAATAGATTTCAACATCACCGATTTGCCGCTGCCCGAGCCGCCAATAACCACCAGCGATTGGCCCTTATCAACCGCCAGATTAACCCCGCGCAAGACGTCTTTCGTGCCGAAAGATTTGTGAACGTCAGTCAGTTGGATGCGCGCCGTCATGATGAGAACAACAGCGATGTCATCAGATAGTTAGCGGCGAGAATAAGGATTGAGGCGGCAACCACGGCATTGGTGGTTGCCCGGCCGACGCCTTGCGCTCCGCCTTTGGAATAATAGCCATTATAGCAGCCCATGGTGGCGATAATGAACCCGAACACCGCCGCCTTAATCAGGCCGGAGGTGACGTCATCAAGGGTCAAAAAGTCGACCGTGCGCTGAACATAAACCGCCGCGTTAAAGCCAAATGATTGTGTGCCGACGACAAAGCCGCCAAATACGCCAATAATATCGGCCACCAAAGCCAAGACCGGCATGCACAAAGTGGCGGCAATAACACGCGGCGCGACGAGATATTTGAACGGGTCAGTCGACAAAGTGGTCAGGGCGTCAATCTGCTCGGTCACCCGCATGGTACCGATTTCGGCCGCAATGGCGGCGCTGACGCGGCCTGCCACCATCAAGCCGCCCAACACAGGGCCAAGCTCGCGGGTAATCCCGAGCGCCACAATGCTTGAGACAATGGTCTCCGAATTGAACTGATTGCCACCATAATAAATTTGGATGGCCAGCGCGCCGCCGGTGAAAAACGAGGTCAGGGCAACGACGGGCAGAGAATAATAGCCAATGCGGATAATCTGCTGGCCGATAATGCGAAAATAAAACGGTGGCCGCGTCATCGCTTTCAGCGTGTTTAGAATAAACAGCGAGAGTTGTCCTGCCTGGGCGAAAAACCGGAGGAAGAAGCTGCCGATGGTTGCAAATGCTGTCAAGGAAACCCCCGTCTGGCTATAGCAGCCTGTTTATCGCCCCGCATGACGCAATTAAGTCGTCCACTTGCGTTTATAGCGAGTTCCGAGGCTGGTGAGAAGCTCATAAGAGATGGTTTTACCGCTCGCCGCCATTGTGTCGATTTGCTGGTGCTGGCCGAAAACTTCGACGGCGCTGCCAATCGGCGGCAATGTGGCGAAATCGGTCAGGTCAATGGCCAGACTATCCATCGAAATACGCCCGACAATCGGCGCCGGTTGCGCATCAATATAAACATAGCTGCGCCCGCCAATCGTATCGCCATAATTGCGCGAAAGGCCATCGCCATAGCCGACGGCGACAAGCCCAATCTGCATTTCATGCGGCGCCGTGAAAGTGGCGCCATAGCCTACCGTCTCGCCAAGCGATAAGGCGCGGGTTTGCAGCAGCGGCGCATATAGGCGCACAACAGTTTGCAGGGCATCATCGGCTTGGCCGCTATGGGCACCGCCATAAAGCGCGATACCGACGCGGGTCATGTCGAATAAATACGCATCGCCGAGAAACACCCCACCAGAATTGGCCAATGATGCCGGCGCCTCCGGCAATTGCGCCAGCGCGTCTTTGAAACGCTCTAATTGGGCGCGGTTCATCGGATTGTCAGCGTCATCGGCGCAGGCCAGATGGCTGGCAATCAGGCTCAATGTCCAGCCGTCGAAAATCTCCGGCGTGGCGGCCAGATCGGCCAGGTCTGTGGCCCCCAGTCCGAGCCGGTTAAAGCCGGTATCGACGAACAAAGCGGCGGGGTTCGGGATTTCTTGCTGCTGGCAAAAACCTTGCCATTGGCGCATCTGGTGTTGCGAAATCAAGCACGGGCGCAACTGATGTTCGGCAAACAGCGCGGCGGCGCCATCGGGCAGGCCGTTGAGCACATAAATCGTGACATCGGGCAAAAGCGCGCGCAAATCCAAGGCTTCTTGCGTTTGCGCGACGAAAAAACTGTTACATCCGGCTTGCTGCAGGGCTGGTGCAACCTCCGCCAAGCACAGCCCATAGGCGTCGGCTTTGACGACGCAGGCGGTCTCTGCCGTTTTCGACAGGGTTTTCATATGTTGGTAATTGTCGCATAGCGCGTTCAGATGAATGCTCAGCACGCCGCAATCGAGCATATCGCCCCCATCATCAGGCGCGCCAGCCGCCATTATTCGTGCCGCTCTGGAAGCCGATCGTCTTCCGCCAAATCGCTAAAGCGGGTGAAGCGGTCTTCAAACGCCATGCGCGCCAAGCCAACCGGCCCGTGACGGTTCTTGCCGACAATCACTTCTGCCGTTCCGTCGACTTGATTCATCTTCTCTTGCCACATCAAAAACTCTTCCGTGCCTTCGCTCGGTTTTTCGCGCATCAAGTAATATGGTTCGCGATACACGAACATCACAATATCTGCATCCTGCTCAATAGAACCTGATTCACGCAAATCAGACAATTGAGGCCGTTTGTCATCGCGCGACTCGACCTGACGCGACAACTGCGACAGTGCAACAACCGGCACGTCCAGCTCTTTGGCCAAGGCTTTCAGGCCTTGGGTAATCTCACTAACTTCTTGCACCCGGCCATCATTGCCGCGCCCTGACGAGGCGCGGACCAGTTGCAAATAGTCGACGACAATCAAATTCAGCCCGTGTTGACGCTTCAAACGGCGCGCCCGTGCGGCCAGTGTGGCAATCGGAATAGCCCCAGTATGGTCAATGAAAAGCGGCGCTTCGGTCAATTCCGAGGCGGATTTGACCAGACGGGCATATTCGTCTTCGTGAATTTCGCCTTTACGGATATTCGACGAGGAAACGCCGGATTGCTCGGCCAGCATCCGCGTGGCCAACTGGTCGGCTGACATTTCCAGCGAGAAGAAGCCGACAACGCCGCCATCTTTCACTTTGACCGTCCCATCGGGGGTGGTTTCAACATTGCCGCTATTGCGCGCTTTCAGGTAATTATTGGCGACGGTGAAGGCGATATTGGTGGCCAGCGCGGTTTTACCCATGGCGGGGCGTCCGGCGAGAATAATCAAATCGCTTTCCTGCAAGCCGCCGAGCAAATCGTCCAGCCCCTTAAAGCCGCTGGAGATGCCGGACAGATTGCCCTCGCGTTGATAAGCCCGCTCAGCCATTTCAATGGCCCCGCTGAGCGACTCGTTGAAGCTCATAAAGCCGGCGCTATGGGCGCCTTTTTCGGCAATTTCGTAAAGCGCTTGCTCGGCCTTGTCGATTTGCCGATCGGGGCTGTCGTCAATATCGGACTCGAAAGCATCGCCAATCATTTCCTCACCGACGACAATCAGCTCGCGGCGAATGGCGAGGTCATAAATGGTTTGGCCATATTGGCGGGCATTGGAAATCGTCGTCGCATTACTGGCCAGACGGGCCAGATATGAGGCGCCGCCGAGCTCGGCCAAGCCTTCATCAAGCTCAAGGTAGCTTTTCAAAGTGACCGGCGAGGCGAGGTTGCCATTGGCGATGAGTTTGGCAATGGATTCGAAAATTCGCTGATGCACGGGATCGAAGAAATGTTTCGCTTGGAGAAAATTAGCAATCTGGTCCAGCGCATCATTATTGATCAGCAACGCCCCCAACAGCCCTTGCTCTGCCTCAATATTATGCGGCAATTGGCGGTACTCATTGGCCGCGTCAGAGGGCATGTCATTGGGTGAAAATTGAGTGATGTGATCTTCCATAGAAAGCATATTAGACGCGGCACTATTTCGGCGCACGTTAAAAAAAAGACCCGTCGAAAAAATATTTCGGCGGGTCTGTTAATAACGGGGAAAACTTTTGCTTAGTCTTCTTTATCCGCTTCTGTTTCTTCTGAAGCTTCTTCAGTAGCGGCCTCATCGGCTGCTTCATCGGCGACTTCTTCGGTTGCTTCTTCGGTTGCTTCTTCCTCAGCTTCTTCAGAAAGGTCGACATCGACGCCTTCTTCAAACACTTCGGCGGCTTCGATGGTTTCTTCATCGTCGAAGCTTTCAACCGTGACATCCTCACCAGCGGCTTGGCGTTCGGCTTCTTCTTCCGTCCGCGCCACATTGATGACGACACTTGTGTCGACGTCTGGGTGAAGCACAATCCCCACTTCATGCAGACCCAGCACTTTAATAGGCTGGTCGATGGCAATCTGGTTGCGTTTGGCTTCGACACCGGCTTGCGTCAGGGTTTCGGCAATATCACGCGAGGTGACTGAGCCGTAAAGCTGGCCGCTATCACCGGACTGGCGAATAACCACAAAGGTGCTGCCATTGAGCTTGTCGTGAACCTTTTCGGCTTCCGATTTACGCTCAAGGTTAATTGTTTCGAGTTGTTGGCGTTCGTTTTCAAAACGCTCCAAATTGGCTTTATTGGCACGAAGTGCTTTGCCCTGAGGCAATAGGAAATTACGGGCATAGCCGTCTTTTACCGTTACAACGTCGCCCATTTGGCCGAGTTTCGCGATGCGTTCAAGTAACACAATCTGCATGAGTTCTACTCCTTTTCCCTATTATCATTGGACGGCTTGTCGGGGGTGCTCGTCAAACCGCGAAAATTAAATCGCATATCGAGCAAACCCATTAGGGTGACGGGAATAAACACCCAGGCCATCATGAGAAGGAAAAAATACAGCGCGCTTAAAAATACGCCACGCCCTTTCCAGTGGCGGGAAATAGCATGAATAACCGCTAAACCCAACAAAAAATATCCGCCCAAAGCAATCGCCGCCAGCGACAGAAATAAACTAGCGATGGCGCCGTCAAGGGCGAGACCCAAAATTAGCAAAACAGCCAGTATCGGCAGCAGTACGCGGGGCACGGTAAAGCCGTGATAATCGGGGCTGGGGCGCAAATTGCGCTTCATCAACACCATGGCACCTTGCGCCAGTTGCAGATTGGCCAGAAGCATAATCGGCCAAATCGCAAAGCCACTAATCAGCATCCATTTGGCGACCAAATTAATCTGCTCAAGCGTCGAGATATTGTAAACCTGCTCCAGCGCTTGGCGAATATCTGGTGTTTGATAAATCATCTCGGCCAAGGCTTGCGTCAGGCCACCCGATATATTGAGAAAGCTCAGATGCATAAACACAGTGCCAACGGACACAATGGCCATGGCAATCAGCATCAGACGATCGGCTGGATAAAACGCGAAACCGGTTGGCTCGCCATCGGCCATCGGGCGCGACAGCAAAGCCATGCGCACCAACCACATGACTGGCAAAATCAGCAAAATAGCAAAGCTGATGGCCAAAGTCGGGGTCAGTAAAATGCCAGTCAGTAAAAGCACAAATGCCGCCACCAGCGCCGCTTCAGCCAGCCCGAAGGCGAGACCAATAGCGGCCACCGGAATGGCGGCAAAAGGCAAGGTTAGAAAACCTGCGAAAAGTAGGGAGCTCAGGATCGCCGCAATGGCAGTTCTGAGCGGGCGGGACTGTAACATGCGCTTACCTGTTCCTAGCCCCAGATGATCCTACTGGTCAATCGTGTATGGCATCAGCGCCAGATAGCGAGAGCGTTTGATTGCCCGGGCCAGCTCGCGTTGTTTTTTCGATGACACAGCTGTGATACGGCGCGGGACAATTTTACCGCGCTCAGATACATAGCGTTGCAGCAGGCGTGTGTCTTTATAATCAATGAACGGTGCGTTGGCGCCTGAAAAAGGGCACGACTTCCGGCGGCGTCCGAATGGGCGTCTTCCTTGGCTCATGATGCGTCTCCTTCTGGTTTGCTGTCGCGACGGCGGTCATCACGGCCACCTTCATCATTGTCTGAACGACGAGGGCCACGGCGCTCGTCACGGTTTTTGTTGCGCATTTGAATCGATTCATCGGCTTCATGCTGCTCAACCCGCAGGGTCATGTGCCGGATGATGTCGTCATTCAAGCTGATGCGGCGTTCCATTTCGGCAACCGCCGCATGGTCTGCTTCAATGTTCAGCAATGAATAATGGCCTTTGCGGTTTTTCTTTACGCGATAGGCGAGGGATTTCAGTCCCCAATATTCGGTTTTGTGTACTTTGCCACCATTCTCTTCCAGCACAGCAACGACCATGTCGGTTAGGCCTTCGACCTGCTGAGATGAGATATCTTGGCGTGCAATAAAAATGTGCTCGTATAGAGCCATAGCCTCTCTCCTTCTGTTGTTTCGGCGCCGAGCCCCTAGCGAGCACTTTTCTACCTAAAGGGAGAGGCTCACAAGTAACGCGAGAGCGAAGACAAGGGATACCGGACCATTCCGAATAGCGGCAGGGGGTTAAAACCCTACCTCTACTTATCCTTTCAGCCTTCAACCGAAATTAATCTGCGGGTGATACACCACTGATAAAGGCTTGGCAAGGGGCAATCAGACCTGTAAACACGAGCCTGTAGATGCTGCTTTTAACAGCGCAACGAAAAAGAGGGAACAATATGGGGCAAAGTTTAATTTTTCCGGGTCAAGGCAGTCAGGCTGTCGGCATGGGCCAGGCTTTGGCACACAGCTATGACGAGGCAAAACAGGTTTTCGCCGCTGTCGATGACGCGCTCAACCAGAACTTATCGGCGTTAATGTGGGACGGGCCAGAAGACGAGCTGACGTTGACCGAAAACGCTCAACCAGCGCTGATGGCGGTGTCTATGGCGGTGGTGCGGGTGCTCGAAGCACGCGGTCTCGATATTGCCAGCCAAGCCAGCTATCTGGCCGGCCACAGCCTTGGCGAATATGCCGCGTTGACGGCTGGCGGAGCGATTGAATTGAAAGACACGGCACGGCTGCTGAAATTGCGCGGCCAAGCCATGCAACGCGCAGTGCCTGTCGGGGTTGGCGCGATGGCGGCTTTGCTAGGGCTTGAATTTGACGCAGTGGTTGAAATTGCCGCCCAAGCCACCCAAGGCGATGAGATTTGCGGTGCCGCCAATGATAATGCCAAGGGCCAAGTGGTGATTTCAGGCCACGCCGTGGCGGTGGCGCGGGCCATTGATCTGGCCAAAGAAAGCGGCGCCAAGCGCGCCATGCAGCTGCCGGTCAGTGCGCCTTTCCATTGCGCCTTGATGCAACCGGCCGCTGATGAAATGCAAGCCGCCTTGCAAGATGTTGAGATTAAAGCCCCGTGTGTGCCGATTATTGCTAATGTCACAGCCGAGCCTGTCAGCGATGCCGAGGCCATTCGTGGCCTGCTGGTGGAGCAAGTCACCGGTTCTGTGCGCTGGCGCGAGTCGATGATTTGGCTGGCCGAGCATGACGCTGGTGATTTGCTTGAGTTGGGCAGCGGTAAAGTGTTGACCGGCATGGCCCGGCGCATTGACCCGCGCCTCACCGCCAAAGCCTTGAACACACCAGAAGACATTGACGGGTTTCTGGCCGCCGAATAATGGCAGAACAATAGGCCGACGCGCCTTGGAAGACGAAAAGAGGAAGAAACATGTTTGATTTGAGCGGAAAAACAGCCCTTGTGACCGGTGCCTCCGGTGGCATAGGGCGCGATATTGCAAAAACCTTACACGCGGCTGGCGCCAATGTCGGTCTGGCGGGCACGCGCGAGGCTGTGTTGCAGGAACTGGCCGACGAGCTGGGCGAGGGCGCCCATGTGTTGGTGGCTGATTTATCCAGCAGCGAAGGGGCAGGTGCCTTGGCGGCGGCGGCTGAAGAGAAACTCGGCAGTGTCGATATTCTGATCAATAATGCCGGCATTACGCGCGATAATCTGGCCCTGCGGATGAAAGACGAAGACTGGGATGCGGTGATGGCGGTCAATCTGACCTCCAGCTTCCAGCTTATTCGCGCCGTCATGCGCGGCATGATGAAACGCCGTCATGGGCGGATTGTCGGCATTACTTCAGTTGTGGGGGTTACCGGTAATCCGGGCCAAGCCAACTATGCCGCCACCAAAGCCGGGATGATTGGCATGAGCAAATCTCTGGCCCAAGAAGTGGCGAGCCGCAACATCACGGTGAATTGCGTCGCCCCGGGCTTTATCGCCACGCCGATGACCGATGCGCTGAGCGATGACCAGAAAGATACGATGTCGAGTGCCATCCCTGCTGGACGCCTCGGTGAGGGCGCTGATATTGCCGCTGCCTGCCTGTATCTGGCCAGCGATGAAGCGGCTTATATCACCGGCCAAACACTTCACGTCAATGGCGGCATGGCGATGATCTAATTTTTCGGCGAATTGACTTCATCACCGCCTATGGACATGGTTTGTAAAGGGTGATAGTTAGCCGATAAGTATGGAAAACATGCTTTCATTCTACTCCGCAAAACGTGCTATGATGGTGCGGACCGCGAAACCTTTAAGGAGCTTATCATGAGTGATACTACTGAACGCGTACAGAAAATTGTTGTTGAAAACCTTGGTGTAGAGGCCGACAAAGTAACTGAATCTGCAAGCTTTATTGACGATTTGGGTGCCGATAGCCTTGATACTGTTGAGTTGGTCATGGCGTTTGAAGAAGAGTTCGGTATTGAGATCCCTGATGATGCAGCCGAGACCATTCTTACCGTTGCCGACGCTGTTAAATTTATCGACGCTGCCGCTTAAAGCGAAAAACGCTCTAATCGTATGAGACGCGTCGTTATAACAGGTATCGGGTCGGTTAATCCGCTCGGTGAAACGATTCAGAAAAGCTGGGAACACTTGGTTGCCGGCAAGTCTGGGGCTGGTGCCATCACCAGCTTCGAAGCGTCTGATTTACCATGTCAAATTGCCTGTACGGTCGAACGTGGTGAAGGGGCATTTAACCCTGACCTGTATGTCGAACCGAAAGAGCAACGCCGCGTCGATGATTTCATCATCTTCGCCGTTGCTGCGGCTGACATGGCGCTTGAGGATTCAGGCTATAAACCAGTAACCGACGAGCAGCAGTTTCGCGCTGGTGTGCTCATCGGGGCTGGCATTGGTGGCCTGACAGGTATTGAGGAGGGCGCGATTACCGTTCGTGATCGCGGCCCGCGTCGCCTCAGCCCGTTTTTTGTACCCGGTGCATTGATTAATCTGGCCGGTGGGCATGTTTCCATCAAGCATGGGCTGAAAGGCCCAAACCACGCCGTCGTGACGGCCTGTTCGACAGGCGCGCACGCAATTGGCGACGCCGCCCGGATGATCATGCTGGACGACGCCGATGTCATGGTGGCTGGCGGCACCGAGTCGACGGTCACACGTTTGGGCATTGCTGGCTTTGCCGCGTGTCGCGCGCTATCGACCAGTTTTAATGACACACCTGAAAAAGGCTCACGCCCTTACGACAAAGACCGCGATGGTTTTGTCATGGGCGAGGGGGCTGGGGTTGTCGTGCTGGAAGAATTGGAGCACGCCAAAAAACGCGGCGCGCAGATTTATGCCGAAGTTGTCGGCTATGGCTTGTCAGGCGATGCCTATCACATCACCTCGCCAGCCGAAGATGGCTCAGGCGGCTATCGCGCCATGCAAGCGGCGCTGAAACGCTCGGGCCTGAACCCCGAAGATATTAGCTATGTCAACGCGCATGGCACATCGACACCGGCCGGTGACGAAATTGAATTGGGCGCTGTTGAGCGTCTATTTGGTGGCGCCGCTGATGGGCTGGCCATGTCATCGACCAAATCATCAATCGGCCATTTGCTCGGCGCTGCCGGTGCGGTGGAAGCGATTTTCTCAGCCCTCGCCATTCGCGATGGGGTGATGCCACCGACGCTTAATCTCGACAATCCGTCGGTTGAAACGAAAATCAATCTGGTGCCACATCAGGCGCAAGAAAAGAAAATCACCGCTGTCTTGTCGAATAGTTTCGGCTTTGGCGGCACCAACGCCTCGCTGGTGTTTAAGGCGTATTCTTAAACGCTGTGGCGGGTCGGCGGCAAATCACTTTGCTGAAAAAGCCGCGCCCCTTTCTCTCATTAATTCTCACCGCTGGGCTGCTTGCTGGGCTGGCGATGAGTGCTGTCGTGATGGCGGCGTTTTATCTGCCGGGGCCGCATCAGAAAGCGCACATAATCACCCTCAATAAAGGCGACTCGCTAACCCGCGTAAGCCACAATCTGGCCGAGGCGGGCGTGGTGCGTAGCGCCCTGGTGTTTCGTCTCGTGGTGCGGTTAAAGGGCCGCGCCGGTGGCTTGCGGGCGGGTGAGTTCGCGGTACCAAAAGGCGCCAGCATGGCGGCGATTAAGGATATTCTGATTAAGGGCGAGGCCGTGTTGTATTCGGTCACCGTGCCGGAAGGCTTAACCAGCCAGCAGATTGTTGCGCTGCTCGATGGTCTCGATTTCTTGCACGGCTCTGTTGCGATACCGGCTGAGGGCAGTGTCTTGCCGGAAACCTACCGCGTGCCGCGTGGCATGGCGCGCCAGCAAGTCATCGCTGATATGCAAGCCGCGCAAACCGCCCTAATCGATACCCTATGGCCGACACGGGCCGCCAATTTGCCGCTCGAAACCAAACAACAGGTGCTGATTTTGGCGTCGATTGTTGAAAAAGAAACCGGTCAGGCCGGTGAACGCGGCATGGTGGCGGCGGTGTTTATCAACCGTTTGCGCGAGGGCATGCGCCTGCAAGCCGACCCGACGGTGATTTATGGTTTGGTCGGTGGGGCCGGCACATTGGGGCGCCCCATTCGGCGCAGCGAATTAGACCGCGAAACCCCCTATAACACCTATCAGCGGCATGGCTTGCCGCCGACGCCGATTGCCAATCCGGGCCGCGCGTCTTTGGCGGCGGTGCTCAATCCGGCTGATAGTGATGCGCTGTATTTCGTCGCCGATGGCACGGGCGGCCATGTGTTTACCCGCAGTCTCGAACAGCACAACCGCAATGTCGCCAAGTGGCGGAAGATTGAAAAGGGCGCGCGGTGATAATCCTGTATACTCAGTTTGATTCGAGGAGCTTTGTATGTCCGGTTTGATTCATCGTCGTGGGTTGATGCTTATTTTGTCGTCGCCGTCAGGGGCTGGCAAAACCACGCTGGCGCGCGGGCTATTGGCGGCAGATGATCGTATTGAGCTATCGGTTTCCGTGACCACGCGGCCACCGCGCCCGGGCGAGGTTGATGGCCGTGATTATCATTTCGTCGACACTCAGAAATTTGGCGAAATGCGCAATAGCGGCGCCCTGCTTGAACACGCCAAAGTGTTTGACCATTATTACGGCACCCCGAAACAGGCGGTCGAAAGCCTGCTGGAGGCGGGTAAAGATGTGCTGTTTGATATTGATTGGCAGGGCACCCAGCAATTGCAGGAAACCGCCGCCGCTGATTTGGTGAAAGTGTTTGTGCTGCCGCCAACCGCCGCTGAGCTGGAAAAGCGCCTGAAAAGCCGCGCCCAAGATAGCGACGAAGTGGTCAATTCGCGGATGGCCAAAGCCTCGGGCGAGATTAGCCACTATCCCGAATATGACTATATCATCGTCAACGAAGACGCCGAGGTGAGCCTCACTCAATTACAGGCGATTTTGACCGGTGAGCGTCTCAAGCGAGATCGCCAAACCGGCCTCTCAGACTTTGTCGCCACTTTGCGACAAGCCTTGTAAATCACTTTTGCGTATTGGCGGTTTTAGCCGCCGTTTTGCAGCACCACACGACCGAGGATTTTGCCTTCGCGCAAATCATCGAGGGTTTGGCTGGCTTGGCTCATATCGCGCATTTCAACCGGAATCGGGTTGATGGCACCAGATTTCACCAGTTCCAGCATCTCGCGTGTATCGGCCAGAGAGCCGGTCATCGAACCGCCAATCGAAATGGCGCGGAAGGGGAACATCGGAATCGGCATCGACAAGCCACCACCGAACAGGCCGACAATCTTGGCTTCGCCACCACGACGCAGCGCGCCAGAGGCAAATTGCAGCGAGCTTTCAGCACCGACGAAATCAACCGCCGCGCCGACCCCGCCACTAGTGTCGGCGAGTAATTGTTTCAGCGATTCCGGATCTTTCGGGTTATAGGCGGCCGTTGCGCCGGCACCGCGAGCCGCTTGCAGCTTGTTCTCGTCGAGATCAGCCACCAGAACCGGGCGGTCGAGCATTTGCAGGGCAAATTGCAAGGCCATCATGCCAACCCCGCCAAGCCCCATAATCAGCACCGGCTCATTGGTGTCGAGCGGTTTCAAATGTTTCAGCGCGCTATAAGCCGTGATTCCAGAGCACATATAGGTGCTGGCCAGACCTGGCTCAACGCCATCGGCATTCAGGCAATAGCGCTCATGCGGCACCAGACAATGGGTTGAAAAGCCACCCGGCAGGCGCACGCCCAAAGCCCGGCCATTGCATAGGTTTTCGCGTTCATTATCGCAATCGGCGCAATTGCCGCAGCCAATCCATGGATAGACCACTTTGCGCTCGCCGACTTTGACGTCTGTCACAGTGGCGCCGACGGCAATCACCGTGCCTTCAATCTCGTGGCCCAGCGTGAACGGGATTTCGCGACCGCCAGTGACGTCGAGCTTATTGTCGCCGCCCATGTCGAAATAACCATCGTGAAAATGAACGTCGGAATGGCAAACGCCGCAATGCGAAATCTCGACCAATACCTCATCGCCTGTTGGCTGAGGTAGCTCGCTTTCGACTTCTTCTAAGGCCGCGCCGTAATTAATAATTGCCTGACTTTTCATCTTTCTCTCCCGTATTTAAGATGGTGCGCCGTCGAGCAGACGGGCCAATTTGCAAAACGCTTCGACTGAGATTTCCTCAGCCCGCGCGGTTTCTTCGATACCGGCGCGCGCCAGCAAATCCAGTGGTTCCAAGCATATCTGTTTTAGGCTGGCGCGCAACATTTTCCGTCGCTGGCCAAACGCCGCTGCAGTTAGATTTTGCAGGGTTTTCGGGTGCGCGTCGGCCAAGGGGGTAGCCCGTGGGGTGAGCTGCACAATCGCCGAGGTGACTTTCGGCGGCGGCACGAAAACCTGCCGATCGACGTCAAAAACCAAGTCGGCATGGGTCAGCCATCCGGCCAGCACGGCCAAGCGGCCATAGGCTTTTTCGCCATGCTGGGCGACAATTCGCTGGGCCACTTCTTTTTGAAACATCAACGTCATAGAGAGGAATTGCGGTTGCCATGTGGCGTCGCGCCAGGCCGCCTGCAGCCAGCCGGTCAAAAGCGGGGTGGCGACGTTATAGGGCAGAT
>JAHEIG010000086.1 GCA_024639515.1 Rhodobiaceae bacterium
GTATGTGTCGTATAATTTGAACGCCACCTCACCGGCCAACTGGCTGCCGCTGAGATTAGAAATCTCGTCTTCCAACAACCGCAGACCCCTGCCCAGCATGTCGCGGAAGCGGGCTTCTTCGTGTTTCAGCGTCTCAACAATCAGCGGGCCAGCCCGTTCCAGCTCTGGATAAGCGGCGCCCATCTCAGACTTCAACGCTGGGAATAACTGCCACAAAAGCGGCTCTTGCGTGCCCAGCATATGCGCGTGGCGCATGGCGCGGCGCATGATCCGGCGCAACACATAACCGCGCCCCTCATTGGACGGCAGCACCCCGTCGGCGATTAAAAAGGCCGATGAGCGCAAATGGTCGGCAATCACCCGGTGGCTCACGCGGTGCTCGCCCGCTGCGCTTTGCTTGGAAATATCCGCCGAGGCTTGGATCAGCGTCTCGAACAAATCGGTGTCGTAATTATCATGCTGGCCCTGCAGCACGGCGGCGATGCGCTCCAGCCCCATGCCAGTATCAATCGACGGCTTGGGCAGGCTGAGGCGCGCGCCATCGCTCTGCTGATCAAACTGCATGAACACCAAGTTCCAAATCTCGATGAACCGGTCGCCATCTTCGTCGGGGCTACCGGGAGGGCCACCGGCAATGTCTTCGCCGTGGTCGTAGAATATCTCTGAACATGGCCCGCACGGGCCAACATCGCCCATCGACCAGAAATTATCGCTGGTGCCAATGCGGATGATGCGGTCTTCCGACAGACCGGCAATTTTTTGCCACAGAGCAAACGCTTCATCGTCCTCGGCATAAACCGTGGCCAGCAGTTTTTCTTTCGGCAGTTTCATTTCCTTGGTCAGGAAATCCCAGGCGAAAGAAATCGCTTCTTCTTTGAAATAATCGCCGAATGAGAAATTGCCCAGCATCTCGAAAAATGTGTGGTGGCGGGCCGTATAGCCCACATTGTCGAGGTCGTTATGTTTGCCGCCAGCGCGCACGCATTTTTGCGAACTCACGGCGCGCTTAACCGGCGCCGCCTCTTGTCCGGTGAAATAATTTTTGAACGGCACCATGCCAGCATTGGTGAATAGCAGCGTCGGGTCATTGAGCGGCACCAGCGGACTGGAGGCGATTTTCTCATGCTCATGCTGGTCTGCAAAATAGGTCAGAAAATGCGTGCGGATATCGGCAATGGATGACGACATAAAACCTCCCAATGACGAAGCCCCGCCATCAATACTAATCTCATCTCCCTTTCTTTTATCCTTCTGCGCGCGTCGCGACAAGAGAGCCGCGCGTAAAACCCAAACAAAACAGGCCCGATACGCGCGTAGCGAGCCTGAAATGTGGATTTTTTAACGATTTCGGCAGCATGGCCGACATATATTAGCTGGCCACTTCACCAATCACTGGTTCGTCGTCTTGGCCCTCAGCCATTTCGGCTTCGTCCTTGGTCAGTTCTTCAATGTCGACAAGACCGGCTTGGGCGCGAATTTTTTCTTCAATTTCGTCGGCCAAATCAGGGTTGTCGATGAGGAATTTGCGGGCGTTTTCTTTACCCTGCCCAATACGCTGCGAGCCATAGCTATACCAGCTACCAGATTTCTCAACGATGTCGCCTTTGACACCCAAATCAATCAGCTCGCCGGTTTTGGAAATTCCTTCACCATAGAGAATATCAAACTCAACCACGCGGAATGGCGGCGCCACTTTATTTTTCACCACTTTCACGCGGGTCAAATTGCCAATCACTTCATCGCGGTCTTTCAGTGCCCCAATGCGGCGAATATCGAGACGGCAGGATGAATAGAATTTCAGCGCATTACCACCAGTTGTGGTTTCTGGGCTACCGAACATCACACCAATTTTCATGCGAATTTGGTTGATAAAAATCACCATTGTATTGGAGCGCGAAATTGAGCCGGTCAGCTTACGCAGGGCTTGGCTCATTAGACGGGCTTGCAGACCCGGCAGGCTGTCGCCCATATCGCCTTCCAGCTCGGCCCGCGGGGTTAACGCCGCCACCGAGTCGATGACCAACACATCGACCGCGCCAGAGCGCACCAATGTGTCGGCAATTTCGAGGGCTTGCTCGCCATTATCCGGCTGCGAAATCAGCAGGTCTTCAATATCCACACCGAGCTTGCGGGCATAGGATGGGTCGAGCGCATGTTCGGCATCAATAAAGCCGCAAATGCCGCCAGTCTTTTGCGCTTCGGCCACTGTGTGCAGTGCCAGCGTGGTTTTACCTGAGCTTTCAGGCCCATAAATTTCAATAACCCGGCCACGCGGCAAGCCGCCAATGCCGAGCGCCACATCCAGCCCGATGGAGCCGGTTGATACCGATTCAATCTCGACGATGTTGTCGGGGTCGCCCAGCTTCATCACTGAGCCTTTACCGTAATTCTTTTCAATTTGCGAAAGAGCCGCTTCTAGCGCCTTTTTCTTGTCTTCACTCTTTTCCATGAGGTCCACCACATTTTTGCTCATAACGATCTCCTCTGTTATTTCATAGCCGTTTCCACTCAGCAATGACGCATTATGTTCCTATTTTGTTCTTTTTGTCTAGGTATTTTTTAAGCCATTGTTATTGCTGAATAAAAAAGGATATAGCGGCGGTGGATAAGTCGAGAAGCGGCGTTTTAGCGCGGTGCCCAAGGGCCATTAGCACGCTGGCAAAATGCAAGACCGGCAAGCGATTCTCTCATGGAGCAGGCAGGCTGCGGATTTAGTCGTCGCGATAGACGCGCTCGCGCTTCTCGTGGCGCTCTTGGGCTTCCACGCCCATCGTCGCAATCGGACGCGCATCGAGGCGTTTCAGGCTGATCGGGTCGCCGGTTTCGTCGCAATAGCCATAGGTTTTTTCTTCGATACGGCGCAGCGCAGAATCGATTTTATTGACCAGTTTGCGGTGACGGTCACGGGTCCGCAATTCCAGCGTCTTTTCAGACTCGGAGGCCGCGCGGTCGCCATCATCTGGGTGCTGGGTGCTTTCATTTTGCAGCCCAATCACGGTTTCGCGCGTGCCCTTAATCAGGTCATCTTTCCACGCCTGCAATTTCTGGCGAAAATATTCGCGCTGGCGGGCATTCATAAACGGTTCATCGTCAGAGGGAACATATCCCTTGGGAAGTCGAGTGGCCATTTTGTGTCCTTCGTTCCATTGAGGCGCCGTTCATGGCGCAAGTTTTCTTCAAGGCGGCAAATATCTAACGAATTAATGTGACGAAATCAAGACTAAGCAGAGGATTGCCCGCACTATTGTGCACAGGCGTTTTTATCAGCCTCAGGGTCGGGGTTTCAAAATCTGCTTTTGGCGTCACTTTGTGACTTGCGAAGGGGCGACGTTGCGCTTAGTGTTTTGCGCCATATGAGAGCTTTACGTCGAAGACAAGACAGATAGGAAGATTTATGTCCCAAAAATTTGAAGGCACAGAGAATTATATCGCCACGGAAGACCTGCGCGTAGCCGTCAACGCCGCCCTGACCCTCGAACGCCCGCTATTGATTAAAGGCGAGCCGGGCACTGGTAAAACCGTGCTGGCCGAGGAAGTATCCAAAGCCCTCGATATGGAGCTGATCACCTGGCATGTGAAATCGACAACCAAAGCCCAACAAGGCCTCTATGAATATGACGCCATCACCCGCCTGCGCGACAGCCAATTGGGT
>JAHEIG010000088.1 GCA_024639515.1 Rhodobiaceae bacterium
CCGGTGCTGGCTTTGAAATGTTGCTGATAGCGATAGTCGATGAGCGTGTTGAGGCCATCGACACACTCGGCAATCACATCGCCGCCGCGTCCGCCGTCACCGCCGTCAGGGCCGCCAAATTCAATATATTTCTCGCGCCGGAAACTGATACAGCCAGCCCCGCCATCGCCAGAGCGAATATAGACTTTCGCCTGATCGAGAAACTTCATGATCCTACCCTCATTTCTATCGGCTGACATGCAGCGCTAGAAGACTGTTTAACTTACGATTTATCGGCGTGGGTTCAAACAAAAATGAGCCAATAAAAAAGGGAGACGCCTTGTTGAGGCCATCTCCCTAAACTTTGGCAGGCCGCCCGCAACGGGCGCCGACCCGTTACTCTGCTGCGTCAGCCAGTGGCGTGACAGAAACCATTGTGCGGCCACCGCGGGCTTGTGAGAACGTCACATTGCCTTCAACAACGGCGAAGATTGTGTGGTCTTTGCCCATGCCGACGTGATCGCCAGGGTGCCATTTGGTACCGCGCTGACGAATGATGATGTTGCCAGGAATAACGTGCTCGCCGCCGTATTTTTTGACGCCAAGACGACGACCGGCACTATCGCGACCGTTACGGGATGAACCGCCAGCTTTTTTATGAGCCATTTACCTTACTCCTCTGAAGCTTCTGCTTTTTTAGGCGCTGCTTTTTTGGTGGCGGCCTTGGCAGAAATATCTGTGATGCGAACGAAGGTCTGATGTTGTTGGTGACCTTTTGTCCGGTGGTAGTTTTTGCGGCGCTTAAATTTCACCACGGTGATTTTATCGGCGCGGTCTTGACCAATAACTTCGGCAGACACGCTGGCACCCGAAACGGTAGGGGTACCGATTTTCGGCTCTTTACCGGCTTCACCGACGAGCAAAATATCGTCGAACTTTACTTTGTCGCCAGCCTCGCCGTCGAGACGCTCTACGGCGATTACATCGTCTTTGTTGACGCGGTATTGTTTGCCGCCGGTGCGAATTACTGCATACATCGCTCTGTTGCCTTTTCCTATCGCCTGTTGTTGCAGGCGCAATAATCTCAAAAGAGCTGAAACTCAGCCCTGACGAGCGGCGAATATACAAAGCCGCCGGTGCAAGTCAAGCATTATTCATCGCCTTTTGAGGGTTAAGCTGGGGGCGCTTATCAGCTGCTTAAAAAGCCGCGCTCAAATCGCCGAAACTTTGGCTAGGCTGAGTTAGGCCCCGTTATATTTGGCTGGGGTCAATAATCACCCGACCGACCAATTGGCGGCTTTCCATCAGCGCAAAGGCTTGCCGCCATTGGCCAAGCGGCAATTCGCAATGCACATAAGGGGTAATCTCGCCTTTTGCCGCCATATCCCATATTGCAGCGAGGTTTTCAGCCCCCGCTTGTGGGTCGCGGCGGCCATATTCGCCGGCCCGCACGCCAACCACAGAGAAGCCTTTAATCAGCGGCATATTCACCGAAATATCGGGAATCCGGCCCGAGGCAAAGCCAACCACCAGCAAACGCCCGCCCCAAGCGATACAGCGCACGCTTTCGTCAAAAATATCGCCGCCGACGGGGTCGTAAATAATATCGGCGCCTTTGCCGTCAGTGATGTCTTTGACTTGCTGGCGGAACCCGTTTTGGCTGTTCAACACCGCCTCAACCGGCACATGGGCTTTGATTTTGTCGAGCTTTTCATCGGATGAGGCCACGGCGATGACCTTAGCCCCCATATTATGCGCCAATTCAACTGCTGCCAGACCAACCCCGCCAGCCGCGCCATGCACCAGCACCCATTCGCCGGCTTGCATATAGCCGCGCCGCACCAGCGACACATAGGCGGTGAGATAGGCACTGGTCGTTGCCGCCGCTTGCGCATAGCTCATATTGTCAGGTTTTTTGCGCGCGGTGGCGGCTGGGAAGACACCATATTCGGCCAAGCCACCGCCCAGTTGACTGGCCACCACAGCATCGCCAATGGCAAACCCCTCGACACCATCGCCCAAGGCCACGACATCGCCCGACACTTCGGTGCCCGGGGTGAAGGGTAGTTCGGGCTTGTGTTGATACAGACCCTGGGTCATCAGCAGGTCAGGAAAGCCGAGCGCGGCGGCGCGGATGCGCACCAGTATTTGACCGGCACCTGCTTCAGGAGTGTCGACATCATCAACCGCGCATCCGGCAAACGCTGGGGCGAGTTGGCTGACTTGTAAGGCTTTCACGATGGCCTCCCTTGGTTAATTCAGCATAGTGCTGAAAAGACGCTGGCCGACTCTGGTAAGAGCCGGCCAGCTCATATGGTCTCGAAAAAGATAGGGAGAGCTATCGAGACACCACATGAATCCATAAAACTTATGGCACTTTTCTGCCATTTCCAAGCGCCTCAATGATTCGCTCGGTTCAATTTCAAACTACCCTCATGTGACATTTCTGTCCATTACTTTCCGTGTGCTGTTTGTGTCACAATGGGGTTAAATGAAATCACTTGAACCCGAGGCTTCGAAATCTGTATGCTTTGGCAAGTTAGACGGCAGTCCGATTCAGGGAGAGTTGAAATGCAAGCGCTATCAAATACCATCCAAGCGGAAGACAATAGTTACCGCCCGCCACATATTAATTATCAGGCCCCTAAAGGCTTTGATCTCATGGATATCAAAGCCTTTGAAGCAGTTGGCCAGCCGCATGAGTATTTTCACAAATTGCGCGAAGCTGCGCCTGTGTCTTGGTGGCAGCCGCCGGAGACGGTCGACGTGGCCGGCTTTTGGTCGTTGACCCGCTATGAAGATGTGAAGAAATGCGACCTCAATGCCAAAGACTTCTCGTCGCAAGAAGGTGGCATTTTGATGGGCTATAGCGAAAAGAGCAGCGGGCCGAAAAAATTGCGCGCCGCCGCTTTAGACAGTCTGATCAATATGGACCAGCCTTTCCACATTCCGCTGCGCATGGCGCACCGGCCTTTCTTCACGCCGGATTTTGTCGCTGAGTTGCAACTGCGCGTGCAAGCCGAGGTCGACCGTCTGCTGGATAATATCGAAGCCAAAGCCGCCAAAAATGATGGCAAGGTCGATATGGTGACCAATTTCTCTGAGTGGTTGCCGCTTTTCACCTTGTGCGAAATGCTTGGCATCGACAAAAAAGACCGGCCTAAAATTGTCCGCTGGATGCATTATCTGGAAATGGCGCAATATATTACCTCCGATCCGGATCAGAATATCTCGCCGCTATTTGTCGCCAAGTTTCTCTGGAACATTCGCCAGATGTTTAAGTTTGGCCGCAAAATTCTCGCCGACCGCCGCAAGAACCCACGCAATGATTTGCTGACCGTGATTGCCACGGCAGAGGTTGATGGTGCGCCGCTTGATGAGACCTATCTCGACGGCTCGTGGTTGCTGATTATTTTTGCCGGTAATGACACGACGCGCAATTCGCTGTCTGGCACGATGCGCTTGCTGACCCAGTTCCCCGAGCAAAAACAAATGCTGCTCGATGAGCCAGCCTTGATGTCAAAACTGGTGCCGGAAGCCCTGCGCATGGTTTCGCCAGTGATGTATATGCGCCGCACCGCCAAAGTCGAGGCGGAGTTCTCTGGCCAGAAAGTGATGCCGGGCGAAAAAGTGGTGATGTGGTATGGCGCCGCCAACCGCGACCCGGAAGTGTTCGACAATCCTGACCAAATGGATATTCATCGCGCCAATGCTGGGGATCATCTGGCGTTTGGCACCGGCCCGCATGTCTGCCTCGGCCAGCGTATCGCCATTATGCAGCTCGAAACCGCTTATAAACAAATCCTCGATCGTTTCCCGAATATTTCATGGACTGGTAATCAACGCCATGCGCCGAGCAATTTCGTCCATGCGATTTCTCATCTCGAAGTCGATTTAGGCCAGTAAGATGGCAAGAATGCTCGCCACATGGGGCCGCCGCCTAGCGCTTATTTTGGTCTTGCCGGTGCTTCTTGTGGTGTTCGGCATTGGCTATTTTGCGGTCAAAGTGGCGACCTATGAACAGCTCGATGACGCGGCGCGGATGCAATCAAAGCAAGAATATCTGGCCCAGATACAAGCCGCCGCCGACACACAATCGCTGGCCGATGCGCCTGATATTGTGGTGATTTTGTTCGATGATCTCGGCTATGGCGATGTCGGCTTTACCGGCAATGCGATGATTAAGACGCCGCATATTGATGGGCTGGCTGCCCAAGGCGTGGTGCTGGATAATTATTACGCCCCGTCGCCTGTCTGTTCGCCGTCGCGCGCCTCTATGCTGACGGGCCGTTTGGCGCCGCGTAACGGGCTGACGGCGGTGCCGTTTCCCAGCGGCCATTTGGTCGATCGCATCAACCGGTTTTTTGACAATCCGGTGCGCTTGCCGCGTGAAGAAATTCTCGTCGCCGATGTGTTGCAAGCGCGTGGCTTCCACACGGCGATGGTCGGCAAATGGCATATGGGCGACCACGACCAGTCGATTCCCACCGAATTCGGCTTTGATAAATTCTTCGGCACTTATCACTCCAATGATATGACGCTGTTCCAATTGCATGAAGGCGCCGCCGGTCAAGGCGAGACGCTGGCGGTGGCGGCACCGGTTGATCAGACGCAGTTAAACGAAACCTATAGCGCCCAAGCCGAGCGCTTTATTGCCGATGCGCCTAAAGACAAGCCGATTTTTTTATATTTCGCGCATAACTTCCCGCATGTGCCGCTTTATGCCTCGGCGCAAGAGCAAGGCCGCTCGGATGCCGGATTATATGGCGATGTCGTGCAAGGCCTCGATGATGGCGTTGGCCGCATTGTGGCGGCGCTGAAAAAACGTGGCCGTTTTGACAACACGCTGATTGTCATCACCAGCGATAATGGCCCGTGGTGGGAAGGCCGCGCCGCCGGTCAAGACCAAGCGGCGCGCGGGCGCAAGGGCGTCACTTTTGAAGGCGGTATGCATGTGCCGTTTATTGCCCATTGGCCAGCCCAGTTGAAACCGCGCGTGTCATCTGCCATGGCCATGGGCACCGACCTTTTGCCGACCGTGCTGCATGAGTTGGATATTGCCCCGCCCAATGACCGGTTGCTCGATGGCCGCTCTTTAAGCCAAGCCTTGCGTGGTGGCGATAGCCCGCATGAGGTGCTGTATTATTATGGCGCCGGCACGCTGATGGCGGTGCGCGATGAGCGCTATAAATACCGCGATAAAAAAGCCGTGATTTATGCCACCGACCCAGTCGCCATTCCGATTTGGCAAGCGCATGGGCCTTGGCTGTTTGATTTGCAACAAGACCCGAGCGAAGCCTATGACCTCTCGACCCGCCACACGGATATTGCGGCCCGGCTGAAGGCAGCAATGGATGCCCGCAATGCCGAAATGGCCGACAATCCGCGCGGCTGGAAATAGGCTAGATTTTCTTATACACCTCGGCACCGCCGACACGGAATTCGGTGGATTTTTGTTCCATCCCGGCTTCCAGCGCCTGCTCGGGCGACATGTTCAGCTTGGCGGCATAGTCACGCACATCTTGGGTGATTTTCATCGAACAGAAATGCGGCCCGCACATGGAGCAGAAATGCGCCACTTTCATTGATTGTTTGGGCAGGGTTTCATCGTGATAAGCCCGCGCCGTATCAGGGTCGAGGGAGATATTAAACTGATCTTCCCAGCGGAATTCAAAGCGTGCTTTTGACAGCGCATTGTCGCGGATTTGCGCGCCCGGATGGCCTTTGGCCAAATCAGCCGCATGGGCAGCCAGCTTATAGGTGATGATACCGTCTTTTACATCTTGCTTATTGGGCAGGCCGAGATGTTCTTTTGGCGTCACATAGCAAAGCATGGCGGTGCCATACCAGCCGATTTGCGCCGCCCCAATAGCTGAGGTGATATGGTCATAGCCCGGCGCAATATCGGTGGTCAGCGGGCCGAGCGTGTAGAATGGGGCTTCGTCGCACCAGTCGAGTTGCTTGTCCATATTCTCTTTGATCAGTTGCATCGGCACATGGCCCGGCCCCTCAATCATCACTTGCACATCATGTTTCCAAGCGATTTGCGTCAACTCGCCAAGGGTTTCCAGCTCGCCCAATTGCGCCGCGTCATTGGCATCCCAAACCGAGCCGGGGCGCAGACCGTCGCCGAGCGAGAACGACACATCATAGGCTTTCATAATCTCGCAGATTTCTTCAAAATGCGTGTACAGAAAGCTTTCTTGGTGATGGGCGAGGCACCATTTGGCCATAATCGAGCCACCGCGTGAGACGATGCCAGTCATCCGCTCAGCCGTTAGCGGCACATATTTCAGCAGCACGCCAGCATGGATGGTGAAATAATCGACCCCTTGCTCGGCTTGCTCAATCAGCGTGTCGCGGAACATATCCCATGTCAGTTCCTCGGCCTTGCCGTCGACTTTCTCCAGCGCTTGATAGATCGGCACTGTGCCGATGGGCACTGGCGAATTGCGCAAAATCCATTCGCGGGTTTCGTGAATATGTTTGCCGGTCGACAAATCCATAATCGTGTCAGAGCCCCAGCGAATGGCCCAAGTCATTTTGTCGACTTCTTCGCCGATTGATGAGGAGACGGCGGAATTGCCGATATTGCCGTTAATCTTGACCAGAAAATTGCGGCCAATAATCATCGGCTCGCTTTCCGGGTGATTGATATTGGCGGGAATAATGGCGCGGCCACGGGCCACTTCCTCGCGGACGAAATCAGCGGTGATTTGTTCTTGCATATTGGCCCCGAAAGATTGGCCCGGGTGCTGGGTCATCATCATTTTGGCCATCCGCGCGCCGCGCTCGCCAGTGGCACTGAGGCTTTCGATATAGGCGGCGCGGTTTTGGTTTTCGCGCAGCGCAATAAATTCCATTTCAGGGGTGATGATGCCTTGCCGCGCATAATGCATTTGCGAGACATTGTTGCCGGCTTTGGCGCGGCGTGGCTGACGCGACAGGTCAAAGCGCAAGGCCGCGAGTTTTTCGTCTTCGAGGCGGGCTTGGCCATAAGAGCTGGTCGGGCCGTCGAGCAATTCAGTGTCGCCGCGCTCGTCAATCCATGCCGCCCGCAAGGCTGGTAGGCCTTGGCGAATATCAATCGTGGCGGCAGGGTCGGTGTAGGGGCCGGATGTGTCATAGACGAAAATAGGCGGGTTGGTCTCACCGCCCATATCGGTCGGCGTGTCGTCTTGGGTAATTTTGCGCATCGGCACTTGGATATCGTCGCGCGAGCCGGTGACGTAGACTTTCTCACTATTCGGCAATGGCGCAATGGATGCGGCATCGACTTGTGCATTTTCAGATGAAAAGTTTTTGGCCTCTGACATATCGGTTCCTTTTCTCGTCGCTAACGCCGAAACTGGCGATGACGTGCAGAAAGCGGGAACACCATGAGAGGTTTTGGCCCGCACTCCCTGCAGCGGCATTATCCGTAAACAGGTACAAAGGGTTTGTTCTCACCGGTACGCCGGACCCCTGTGCATAATGCACCCTAAGAGAGTGCTCGATCAGGGGCAAGGGGCAAGGCGTTAATAGGTGGATTTTTCCATAAAAAGGTTGCACCGCGCGGGTTGAAGTGGTTTCATTTGTGACACATGCGTCACTTTTTTGGCGCGGCATGGGAGATCGGGCGAAAACGCCTTAAACGGTGCTCGTTTCGGGCATCGACAGGAGAAAAAAATGAGCGAAGCCATTAAAATGCAAAATACAGCGGCGGAAGATTACGCGTATTCCACCCCTTTGGATAAATTGGATGTTTCCGACCCGAACCTTTGGGATGATGAATCTTATTGGCCGGTTTTTGAACGTATGCGTAACGAAGCCCCGTTGCATCGTTGCGAAACACCATGGGAAAACCCATTCCGTGAAGATGACAGTGACGCCTCTGTTGGCCCTTACTGGTCGGTCACTCGCTATGACGACATTATGGCGATTGATACCAACCATAAAGTGTTCTCATCAGAGCCAGCCATTGTGTTGCCAGATCCTGAAGCAGACTTCACCCTGCCCATGTTCATCGCTATGGATCAGCCAAAACACGATGTGCAGCGAAAAACTGTTGGCCCTGCTGTGTCGCCGCAAAGCTTGGCCAATATGACCGGCCTAATTCGTGAGCGCACGCAATATGTCTTGGATAGCCTGCCGATTAATGAAGAGTTTGATTGGGTTGATAAGGTCTCTATTGAGCTGACCACCATGATGCTGGCGACGCTGTTTGACTTCCCATTCGAAGAACGCCGCAAGCTGACACGTTGGTCTGATGTGGCCACGGCTGGCCCTGAAACCGGCATTGTCGAAAGCCTCGATCAACGCCGCCAAGAGCTATATGAATGCCTCGAATATTTCACCGAACTGTGGAATCAGCGGGTCAAGGAAGAGCCAAAATTCGATCTGATTTCGATGCTGGCACATGGCGAAGAAACCAAAAACATGGATCCGCTGGAATATCTCGGCAATTTGATTCTGCTGATTGTTGGCGGCAATGACACCACCCGTAACTCGATGTCAGCCAGCATTTACTCAACCAACCTGTTCCCAAGCGAATGGGACAAGTTGAAAAATGATGTTGATCTGGTGCCAAACGCTGTGGCTGAGATTATCCGCTGGCAGACACCGCTGGCCTATATGCGTCGTACCGCGCTAGAAGATTATGAAATGCACGGTCAGACCATTAAAAAAGGTGACAAAATAGCTATGTGGTATGCCTCTGGCAACCGCGACGAACGCAAATTTGAGCGCCCAAATGACCTGATTGTTGACCGTCATAATGCGCGCAATCACATTTCTTTCGGCTTTGGTATTCACCGTTGCTTCGGCAATCGTCTGGCCGAGCTACAGCTGCAGATTCTGTGGCAGGAAATGCTAAAGCGTTTTGACAAAATCGAAGTAATGGAGATGCCAACGCTGAACCATTCTTCATTCGTTAAAGGCTACACAAAAATGATAGTTAAAATTAAAGGTTAAATTACGTGTTAAATGATTGTTCTGGAAAGATTGCCCTGGTAACAGGCGCGGCCACGGGTATTGGTCGCTCATGCGCGGAAGCTCTCGCAAAAGCAGGGGCGAGCGTTGTGCTCACCGATGTTGATGAGACCCGCCTGCAAGATGCGGTGGCGGCGATTAGTGCCGAAGGCGGCAAAGCCCGGGCGCTGGTGCAAGATGTGACCAGCGAAGACACATGGGCGTCGGTTATCGACAACATTCGCGCCGAAGAAGGCGGGCTGAATATTCTGGTCAATAATGCCGGTATTGCCGTCGCCAGCTCCATCGTTGAGATGAGCCTTGAAGATTTCCGGCGTCAGAATGCGGTTAATGTCGAAGGGGTTTTCCTCGGCACCAAATACGCCATCCCGCTCATGGCTGAAACCGGACCAAGCTCGATTATCAATATTTCGTCGATTGCCGGCCTTGTCGGCGCCTCTGGGCTGAGCGGCTATTGCGCCAGCAAAGGCGCGGTGCGCTTGTTCTCAAAAGCCACGGCCATGGAATGCGCCGATGGTGGGTTGAACATCCGCGCCAATTCTGTGCATCCGGGCATTATCGACACTGAGATTTGGACCAAAGAAATCTCCGCGATTACTGAGAGCAATCCAGAAATGATGAGTGACGGCGCCAATAGTATTGATATTCAGGCGTTTAGCGCCGCCACGGTTCCCGGTGGTCGCCCCGGTCAGCCAGAAGAAATCGCGCAAGGGGTTGTCTTTTTGGCCTCGGATGCGGCATCTTATGTGAACGGAACTGAGCTGGTTATTGATCACGGTCAAACGGCTCGATAACGAAAGTTTTTTTCAAAGGGCCACTTATGGTGTTTTCTAAATCGGCTCCGGACGACCTTTATCTCATTGATAAAGGCAAGCCTGCCTGCGTTATTCACTGCCTGACACCCGACAGCTATGCCGACTGGAAAGCCGCCAATAGCGGCCCGCATTTGGCATGGGCCGAAACCGCGCATTTCTCTGCTGCGGCGGGGGAGGTGTTGCTGATGCCGACCACGGCTGGCGGGGTCGATGCGGTGTTTCTCGGGCTTGGGGCAAACCCTGATGCGATGGCGTTGGCCGTTTTGCCGCGTCAACTGCCACTCGGGGCGTATCGCCTGGCTGACGCCACGCCGGCAGATGTCGTAGCTTTCGCGCCTTTATCATGGGCTTTGGGCTGTTATCGTTTCGACGCTTATAAATCCAGCCCGCAAACCACCGACTGGCCGCAATTGGTGGTGCCGCAAGCCACGGATTTGGCGCGTGTGGCGCGTCTCAATCGGGCGGTGTTTATGGCCCGCGATCTAATTAACACGCCGGCCGCCGATATGGGGCCGGAAGCCATGCAAGAGGTGATGCAGCATATCGCCGACAGCCACAAGGCGTCGCTGGAGGTGACCTCTGGCGAGGCTTTGCTGACGCAGAACTACCCGATGATTCACGCCGTCGGGCGCGCCGCTTTGCAAGCCCCGCGATTGCTCGATTTGCGCTGGGGCCGCGAGGATGCACCGCGCGTCACCCTCATCGGCAAGGGCGTGTGCTTTGATACGGGCGGGCTGAATTTGAAACCCGGCACCTATATGGATTTGATGAAAAAAGACATGGGCGGCGCCGCCATTGCCATTGCGCTGGGCGATGCGCTGATGTCGGCTGGTCTGGATATTCGCCTGCGTCTGATGGTCGGCGCGGTTGAAAACGCCATTGGGCCGGATGCTTTCCGCCCCGGCGATGTGCTGGCCAGCCGCAAAGGGCTGAGCGTCGAGATTGGCAATACCGATGCCGAAGGGCGTTTGGTGCTGGCCGATATGCTGGCGGAGGCAGATACCGAAACGCCTGATTTTATGATTGATTTCGCCACCTTGACCGGCGCCGCGCGGGTTGCCATTGGCCCCGAAATTGTGCCTTTCTACACCCATGATGATGGGCTGGGCGCACGCCTACAAGAGCTGTCGCATGAAATTCATGACCCGATGTGGCGGATGCCGCTATGGGCTGGCTATGATGGCTGGCTAGATAGTCAGGTGGCTGATGTGAACCATATATCCAGCTCGCCGATGGCTGGCTCAATCACCGCAGCGCTGTTTTTGTCGCGCTTTGTTGATGACAAGCGGAGCTGGGTGCATTGCGATGTTTATGCATGGTCGCCCAAAGCCCGCGCCGGACGACCGGTTGGCGGCGAGGCGCAAACGCTACGCACGGTTTACGCCCTGCTGGAAGAAAAGTTTGGCTAGCGCCAGCCCATCAGGACACAAACCCGACCCAAGGATTAACCCTTGGCGCGATGACTTAGCGGCTGAGCATTTGCGCGGCGAGGTCGACGCGCCGCGTTTTGTCTCTGGCCGCGACAGGCAAGTGTGCGCGCCGGTGACCGCCTTGCGGCGCAGCCCAGCGCATGGCGCCATGCAAGATAGCCAATTGCTATTTGGCGAGGTGTTCCGCGTCTATGACCGCAAGGGCGCATGGGCGTGGGGGCAGGCACAAAGCGATGATTATGTCGGCTATGTGCTGGCCGAAGATTTGGACGCCGTCGAGACCAGCACGCATGGCGTGAGCGCCTTGCGCACCTTTATCTATACCGATGCCGATATCAAATCGCGCCCGCTGATGGCGGTGTCACTTGGGGCGCGGCTTAATGTCGTTGACACACGCCCAGATTTTGTCGAGCTGAGCGATGGCGCCTTTGTGTTTGATAAACATGTGGCGCCGCTTGGCAGTTTCCGCGACGATTATATCGCCGTGGCGCGCGAATTTATCGGCACGCCCTATTTGTGGGGTGGGCGCGAGAGCCTCGGGCTGGATTGCTCGGCCTTGGTGCAAATCGCCCTTACCCAATGCGGCCATGCCTGCCCGCGCGATAGCGACATGCAAGAACAAGTGCTCGGCACCGCCGTCGATCACGCGCAACGCGGCGATTTGGTTTTTTGGAAGGGCCATGTCGGGCTGATCAGCGAAGATGATTGCCTGCTGCACGCCAATGCTTATTCGATGAGTGTCATTGAAGAAGATTTCGCCATCGTCTGTAAACGTATCGAAGGAACTGCCGGCCCGGTGCGGGTGATCAAGCGGCTCGATGAGGCTTAATCCATCTCCACTTAACGGCTGGGCGGGCGCTGCGTGTCGAGGGCGGCATCAATCAGATTGCGCGTATAGTCTTGTTGCGGGGCGTCGAAAATTTGCGCCGTCGGGCCATATTCCACACATTTGCCGTGCTGCATCACCATCACATCGTGCGACAGGGCGCGCACCACTTTCAAATCATGGCTGATGAATAAATAGGTCAGCCCTTTTTGTTCTTGTAAGCGGCGCAGCATGTCGATGATTTGCGCCTGCACGGAGCGGTCGAGCGCGCTGGTCGGCTCATCAAGCACGATAAAGCGTGGCTGCAAAATCAGCGCTCGGGCAATGGCGATGCGTTGGCGTTGGCCGCCGGAGAATTCATGCGGGTAGCGATTGGCGGTGTCGGGATCAAGCTCGACCTCGCGCAAAATATTGTCGACTCGCTGGGCGATGTCGCCGCTTGAGAGGCTTGGCTCGTGCAAGCGCAAACCCTCGGCGATGATGTCACCGACCGGCATGCGCGGGCTTAGCGCCCCAAACGGGTCTTGGAAGACAATCTGCATTTCGCGGCGCAGGGCGCGGCGCTGTTGCCGGCCTGTCTGCAAAATATCCGTACCATTAATCGTCGCCTTGCCAGTGGCTTGCTGCAGGCCCAAAATGGCGCGCCCCAATGTGGTCTTGCCCGACCCGCTTTCGCCAACAATACCTAGGGTTTGGCCTTTTTTCAGAGTAAACGAAATATCGTCCACCGCCTTGACATGGTCGTAGGTGCGGCGCAGGAGGCCACGGCGCATAGGAAACCAAACACGCATATTTTCGGCTTCGACCAGCCTTGCCGCCTCCGGCGGGCTTTGCAAAATGCCAGACGGCTCGGCATCCAACAGCTTTTGCGTATAGGCGTGTTGGGCATTGTCGAAAATATCATCCGGTGTGCCGCGCTCGACAATATGGCCATCCTGCATGACGCAAATGTGGTCGGCCATTTTGCGAACAATGCCGAGATCATGGGTGATCAGCAAAACTGCCATGCCGGTTTCGGCCTGTAGCTGTTTCAACAAATCGAGAATTTGTTTTTGAATGGTCACATCCAAAGCGGTTGTCGGCTCGTCGGCAATCAGCAATTTCGGCTCATTGGCCAGCGCCATGGCAATCATCACACGCTGGCGTTGGCCGCCGGACAATTCATGCGGCAGCGCTTTCAAGCGGTCTTCGGCATTGTCGATGCCGACACGTTTCAGCAGGGCAATGGTTTTGGTCCGCGCCTGTGCCCGCGTGGCGCCATTATGAAGTTGGATGATTTCCGAGATTTGCTTTTCAATATTATGCAGCGGGTTGAGCGACGACATTGGCTCTTGGAAAATCATTGCAATGTCATTGCCGCGAATGGCCTGCAAGCGGTTTGGCGCGGCGGCGAAAATATCCTCGCCATCAAAGCGGATTTGGCCGGCCTTATGGAAGGCGGCGGGGTAGGGCAGAAGTTTCAAAATCGACAGTGCTGACACTGATTTGCCCGAACCGCTTTCACCGACCAGCCCGAGGGTTTCGCCGCGTCTTATGTCAAAATTGATGTTGTGCACCGCATCGTTTTGCTGGCCGTCGCTGCGGAAGCCGACATGCAAGTCGCTGACCTGTAATAGCGGCTCTTGGCTTTCTGGCGCGGTACTCTTGACGATACTCATGACAATGTCTTTCGTGGGTCAAACGCATCGCGCACCGCTTCGCCGATGAAAATCAGCAAAGACAGCATCACCGCAATGGTGAAAAAGCCCGACAGACCAAGCCATGGGGCTTGCAAATTGGCCTTACCTTGGGCCAGCAATTCGCCCAATGAGGGCGAGCCGGGTGGCATGCCAAAGCCGAGGAAATCCAGCGAGGTCAGCGTGGTGATGGAGGCGTTCAAGATGAACGGCATGAAGGTCAAAGTGGCGACCATGGCGTTGGGCAACAAATGGCGGAACATAATCGTCACATCACCAATGCCGAGCGCCCGGGCGGCTTCGACATATTCGAAATTGCGCGCCCGCAGAAACTCCGCCCGCACCACGCCGACCAGCGAGACCCAAGAGAACAGCAGCAGAATACCGAGCAAAATCCAGAAACCTGGCTCGATAATCGCCGCCATGATAATCAGCAAATAGAGCGACGGCACGGAAGTCCATATTTCAATGAAACGCTGCAGACCCAAATCAACCCAGCCGCCGAAATAGCCCTGAATGGCGCCAGCGAAAATGCCGATAACCGACGAGGCAATGGTCAGGGTCAAGCCAAAAAATACCGAAATGCGGAAGCCGTATATCAACCGCGCCAGCACATCGCGGCCTTGGTCGTCGGTGCCGAGCCAGTTTTCGGCACTTGGCGGGGCCGGTGCGGGGACGCTGAGATTGAGGTTGATGGTGTTGTAACTATAGCGCAGCGGCGGCCAGAAAATCTTGCCGCCTTTGCCCTCAATCAACTCGACGACAAAGGCATCGCGGTAATCGGCTTCGGTGGCAAAATCGCCGCCAAAATCAGTTTCCGGATAGGCTTTGAACACCGGCATATAAATCGCCTTGTCATGGATAATCAGCAGCGGTTTATCATTGGCGATAAACTCGGCAAAGCTGGTGACGACAAATAAAACCGCAAACAACCACAGCGAAATATAGCCGCGCCGATTGGCTTTGAATTTACGCCAGCGGCGTTGATTGAGCGGTGACCAGGAAAGCCTCGACATCAGCCTGCCTCGCGTGCGTTGAAGTCAATGCGCGGGTCAATCCACATATAAGTCAGGTCTGAAATCAGCGTCACCACAAGGCCAATTAGCCCGAAAATATAAAGCGAGGCAAAGACCACCGGGTAATCTCGATTGATGATGCTCTCATAGGATAAAAGCCCCAAACCATCGAGTGAGAAAATCGTTTCAATGAGCAGCGAGCCGGTGAAAAACGCGCCAATAAAAGCCCCCGGAAAACCGGCAATGACAATCAGCATGGCATTGCGGAACACATGGCCATACAGCACCTGCTTTTCGCCCAAGCCCTTGGCCCGCGCGGTGGTGACATATTGTTTGCGAATCTCGTCGAGGAAGGCGTTTTTGGTCAGCAGGCTTGTGGTGGCAAAGCCGCCAATGCTCAAGGCCAGAACCGGCAGGAAAATATGCCAGAGATAATCGCCAATCCGCCCCATAAGGCTCATTTGCTGCCAGTTTTCCGAGACCAGCCCGCGCAATGGGAACCAGTCGAAATAACTGCCGCCAGCGAAAAACACAATCAAAGCGACGGCGAATAAAAACCCGGGAATGGCATAGCCGACAATAATCACGCCGGAGGTCCAAATATCAAACGCCGATCCATCGCGGCGGGCTTTGGCAATGCCTAGCGGAATCGAGATGAGATAGGTCAGCAAAGTCGTCCAAAGCCCAAGCGTGATGGAGACTGGCAGTTTTTCTTTAATCAGGTCAATCACCGCCACATCGCGGTAATAGCTCTCGCCAAAATCAAAGCGGGCATAATCGCCAATCATTTTGAAGAAGCGTTCATGCACTGGCTTATCAAAACCGAATTGTTGTTCCAGCTCAGCAATGAATTCGGGGTCCAGGCCTTGGGCACCGCGATATTTGCTGTTCACGGCGGCGGCATTGCCAGCTTGTGACATTGAGTCTTGCACTGATGAAAAGCGCGCCGTGGCGCCGACATCATGGCCTTGTAACTGCGCGATAATGCGCTCGACCGGCCCACCAGGGGCAAACTGAACAATCGCGAAGCTAATGGCCATAATACCAAAAATCGTCGGGATCATGAGCAAAAGGCGGCGCAGAATATAGGCGGCCATGGGGCTGGTAACTCCGTTAAAAACCGAATTGGGTCGGCTTCCAGTATGCCGATTGTGGGCTGGCGGGCAAGCGTTTAGCTATTGATTTTCTGCGCCATTGCTATCGCGCGGATGCGGGCCATCGCGCCACCATAAATGCGGGAAGCTCAGTTGGTTGAGCGGCATTTCGGTGCGATGCGCCAGCCCTTTCCAAAAGGCCAAGCGTTCATGCGGTGAATACCATTGCGGCACGACATAGTGATTGGCCAGCAAAACCCGATCCAGCGCGCGGCACGCTGCGACCAGTTCTTCGCGGGTTTTGGCATAAATCAAACTCTCGACCAGACGATCAACCGCTTCATCTTTAATGCCAATGACATTGCGCCCGCCGGGCCGCTCTGCCGCCGCACTGGACCAATAATCGCGCTGCTCATTACCGGGCGACAGCGATTGGCCGAAACTATAGACGATGGCGTCAAAATCATAATTGGTGACGCGGTTTTGATATTGCGTGGGGTCAATCACCCGCATCCGCGCGGCAATGCCAAGACGCTTCAGGTTTTGAATATAGGGCGCGACAATGCGTTCAAAGGCCGGTTGCACCAGCAAAAACTCAATCTCAAAAACCTCGCCATTGCGGGTCAGTTGGCCGTCGACAATTAGCCAACCGGCTTTTTCTAGCAGGGCGCGGGCTTTTCTCAATTGCGGACGGATATTGCCGCTGCCGTCGCTGACCGGATTGGCCACCGGCTCACCAAAGACGGTTTCCGGCACCAGCGCGCGCAATGGCTCCAGCAGGGCCAGTTCAGCCGCTGAGGGCTTGCCGCTGGCGGCCAGCTCAGAACCCTGAAAGAAACTGCCATTGCGGGCATATTGGCCGTAAAACAGGTTTTTATTGGTCCATTCAAAATCATAGGCCCAGTTCAGCGCGGCGCGGACGTTAATATCGTCAAACGGGGCGCGGCGCGTGTTGAAAATAAACGCCTGCATGCCCTCACTGCGATTAACCACCACGGTTTGGCGCCGCAAATTGCCATTGGTGATGGCCGGTGTGTCATAGCCAGTGGCCCAAATGCGCGATGAAAATTCACGCCGATAATGGATGTCACCGGCTTTCAAGGCCTCAAACGCCACTGTGTCATCACCGAAATAGATATATTTTACGGTGTCGAAATTATAATAGCCAACAGAGACATTCAGATCGCTGGCCCAATAATCCTCAACCCGTTGATAGGTAATGGAGCGGCCCGGTTCACGCGATGCGATGCGATAGGGGCCGGAGCCGGGCGGAATATCCAGCGTGGTGTCCGACAGCGAGCGGCCCTCGGCGCTCCAATAGGCTTTTGACAGAATTGGCAATTGCCCAAGGATCAGCGGTAATTCGCGATTACCCGTCTGGCCGAAGCGGAAGCGGATTTTATGCGGCCCGAGAATGTCGGTCTCCACCACATCGCCATAATAGGCGCGATAAAACGGGTGGGCTTTTTTCAATGCTTGCAGCGAAAAAGCGACATCCTCGACAGTCACCGGTGTGCCGTCATGGAAGCGGGCTTGCGGCCGCAAGGTAAAGGTCGTCGAACTAAAATCGTCAGGGTGCGAGACGGTTTCGGCAATCAGCCCATAGCTGGCGCTGGCCTCACTCATGCTCGGCTTCATGAGCGTGCCATGGATGAAACCCAGACCGGCGGCGCTATTGCCTTTAATGGTGAACGGGTTGAGGCTGTCGAAACTGCCAATCTCAGCAATCCGCACTTCGCCGCCTTTCGGGGCGTCGGGCGTAACATAGGGAAAATGCGGGAAATCTTTTTCCAGCTCAGGCATGCCAAATAGCGACAGGCCATGGCGCTCAGCCTCTTTCGCGACAGCCGGAGCGACCATCAGCACCAATGATATCGTGCAAGCTTTCAAAAAATACGACATAGCTACTCCAATGCTTGAGCTGGTGTTTCACTCAAGCAAAAGCCAGCCCAACGCACAAGTGGCGGACGCGACTTTGCTTGCGAAAATTCAAGCCGGCGAAATTTTATTTTAGGCTATCGAGATAGGCGATAATGTTGGCGCGATCATTGGCTTTACGCAAACCTGCAAAGGCCATATTGGTGCCAACGGCGTATTTCTTCGGGTTTTCGAGGAAACCGTTCAGCGCCTCATAATCCCATTGCCCACCGAGACCAGCCAGAGCTTCTGAATATTTGAAACCCGCACCGGCGCCGACCTCGCGATCAACAATGCCCCATAGGGCTGGGCCGATTTTATTGGCGCCGCCTGCTTCAAAGCTGTGGCATGAGATGCATTTTTTGGCTGTTTTCATGCCTTTTTCGATTGAGGCTGTTTGCAGCAACTCGGCAATCGGCACGACTTCCTCAACCACCGCAGCAACCGCGACAGCGCCTTCTTCGACCACGCCTTCTACGACATAGGCTTGCGGGTCAGCCGGTTCAGTGTGAAACAGTATATCACCGAGGTTTTGCACGCCCAAATAGACCAAAAGCGTGAAACACAAAGCACCGAAAATTTTGTTTAGCTCGAAAGAATCCATGATTCACCCCAATTTTCATCGTCTGCGGGTTGTTAAATATTTGC
>JAHEIG010000106.1 GCA_024639515.1 Rhodobiaceae bacterium
TTTGCGGGCGCGCGATTTGCGGCACGTCCACACCAGTTCGGCGTAAATGCTCGGCCCCAAAATCGCCAAACTATCAGGGTCAACATGTGCCAATAAGTCGAAATCGACAAAGCTCTCATTTATCGGCGTAATCAGCGTATCAGCGGCGGCGTGGCCCAAGCGCGACAAATGCGTGTCCGAGCCCGGGCAATCAATAATGATGAATTGATTGTTTTGATGCAGATGCGCCATTGCGTGATTAAACGCTTCTTCTTCAAATTGCTCGCGGGCGCTGACATCGCTGGCTTGCACCGGTTCCAGCGCAATATGCTCGGGCATGGCGATATCGCGGCGCCCGACCCAGCTTTTGCGGTTTTCATTATAGCGCGAGAAAGAGCGTTGCCGGACATCGAGGTCGAGACAGCCGACCGATTTGCCGAGCACCAATAAAGAGGTCGCAATATGCATGGCGGTGGTGGTTTTGCCGGAGCCACCCTTCTCATTGCCAACCACAATGACATGCGCCTTGGCGCCCTCATTTGGCATGATTTGCGTATCCACCATGTCGATTTCTTGTTCCACGTCGGCCTCTTATTATCATTTGCAAGAATTATAGACCCGATTCCGATTTTTGACTGCATTTTCGCGCTAATAACTGTAGGATGCCGCCATGTTGCTGAATGGTAAGACAATTTTGATTACAGGCGCCAATGGCGGACTAGGCCGGGCAATGGCAAAACGCGCCTGGGAGAGCGGCGCGCGGCTGTTGCTGGCCGATATTGACGCGGCGGCGGCGCAAGCGGCTGTCGACTGCCTACCAGCGCCGGAAATGGCCAAAGCCTATCATGGCGACCTAGCCAATGAGGCGGCGGTGGCCGGTATGATGCAAGAGATTTTGAGCGACGCCGAGACGCTTGACGGGGTGGTTAATAATGCCGCCACGCTCGACCTTAATGACACCAACCCGATTGATACGCCGCTCGATAGTTGGCACAACACATTGCGTGTCAATTTGACCGGCGCGTTTCTGATTTACAAACACGCGCTCAGCAAAATGGTGGCGCAAGGCAGCGGTTCATTGGTTACCATGTCCTCGGTTGTGGCGCATAGCGCCTCGGCCAATCCGCAAATCGCCTATACTGCCAGCAAAGGCGCACTGGAAGCGATGACCCGCGAGATTGCCATGACTTATGCGCGCGATAATATCCGCGCCAACTGCATCGCCCCGGGGCCGATCCTGACCGACAGAACGGCGCATTATTTCGACACGGACGAAAAATGGCAGTCGCGCCGCCAGCATATTCCAATGGGACGACTGGGTCGGGCCGACGAAATCGCCGCCCTCGCCTGCTTCTTGCTCAGCGATGATGCTGGCTGGCAGACCGGTGGCGTGTATCGTGCCGATGGTGGCATCTCCGCCTCCTATGTCGTCGATGATCGCGACGGCGCGCCAAAACCATAGGCTGAGGGATGGGCGAGACAGTGAAAATCATTTCTCCGATTGATGGCTCGGTTTACGCCGAACGCGCTTACGCCAGCCCGGCTGAGATAGACGCCACCCTAAGCGCCGCCGAAAGCGCCCAGAAACGCTGGGCCAGCACCGATATCGCAACGCGCCGCCAGCTCATTTACGCCATGCTGGATGTGATCAATCGGCAAACGCCTGCGATTGCCGAAGAATTGGCCTGGCAAATGGGCCGCCCCGTGCGCTATGGCGCCGGTGAAATTAACGGCTTTAATGAACGGGCCAGCCATATGGCCGATATTGCCGAGGCAGCGCTGCAGCCAGTGGCGCCAGAGGCCAAAGGCGGCTTTGACCGTTATATTGAGCGCCGCCCCTTGGGCGTGGTGTTTGTTGTGGCGGCGTGGAATTATCCGTATCTGATTGCCGTCAACTCGATTGTCCCCGCCCTGATGGCTGGCAATAGCGTGGTGCTGAAACATTCAGGCCAAACCGCCTTGTCGGGCGAACGCATTGTCGCGGCGTTTCGCGAGGCCCGTATGCCGGATGGTTTGGTGTCTATTGTGCATCTCGACCACGAGCAAACCGCTGAGGTGATTGGCGACGCCCGCATCAACCATGTCAATTTCACCGGCTCGGTGGCCGGCGGTCATGCGGTGCAACAGGCGGCGCGTGGTCGCTTTATTGGTCTCGGCCTCGAATTGGGCGGCAAAGATCCGGCCTATGTTCGCGCCGATGCAGATTTACAATTAACCGCCGAGTCGCTGGTCGATGGCAGTTTCTTTAATTCTGGGCAATCATGTTGCGGCATTGAGCGGATATACGCCGATGCCAGCATTTTCGACGCGTTATTGGCCCGCATGGTAGCGCTGACCAGTGATTATATGCTCGGCAACCCGCTAGACGAGGCCACCACTTTGGGGCCGATGGTGCGCACCAGTGCGGCGCATATGGTGCGTCAGCAAATCACCGATGCGGTGGGCGCCGGTGCCACAGCGCATATCGCCCCCAGCGCCTTCGCCGCAGATGACGGCGCCTATATGGCGCCGCAAATCCTCACCAATGTCACCCATGATATGGCGGTGATGCGCGAGGAGAGCTTCGGCCCCGTCGTCGGCCTGATGCCGGTGGCTTCTGATGCCGAGGCGATTGAGCTGATGAATGACAGCGTCTATGGGCTAACCGCCTCGGTTTGGACGCAGGATGTCGCCGCCGCTAAAGATATTGGTCGGCAGGTGCAAACCGGCACGTTTTTCATGAACCGCTGCGATTATCTCGACCCGGGTTTGGCGTGGACCGGCATTGGCGACACTGGACGCGGCGCCAGCTTATCAAAAATTGGCTATGAGCAATTAACCCGCCCGATGAGTTTTCATCTCAAAACCGATGACCCAAGCGAGGCCGGTGAATGAGCGAACTGGCCGCATTTCGCAGTGTCGACAGCCTGCGCGCGCAAGTCGCGACGTGGAAAGCGGCGGGCCTGCGGGTTGGGCTGGTGCCGACCATGGGGGCGTTACATGACGGACATTTGTCGCTGGTCGACAAAATTGGCCAGCATGTTGATCGGGTGATTGTGTCGATTTTCGTCAACCCGACGCAATTCGCCGCCCATGAAGACCTCGACACCTATCCGCGCCAAGAGGCCGATGACCTCACCATGTTGCGCGCCCTCAATAGCGATGGTGATAAAGTACACGGCGTTTATTTGCCGACGGCTGATGAGATTTACCCGGCTGGCTTTGCCACGCAGATTTCTATGCAAGGCCCGGCATTGGGGCTGGAAACCGACGACAGGCCGCATTTCTTCGGCGGTGTCGCCTTGGTGGTGGCCAAGCTGCTGAGCCAAAGCCAGACCGATGCGGCGATATTTGGCGAGAAAGATTATCAGCAATTATTGGTCATCCGCCGCATGGCGCAAGATTTAGACTTGCCGGTTGAGATAATCGGCGCGCCAATTATCCGCGAGGCCGACGGGCTGGCCATGTCGTCGCGCAACGCCTATCTCAATCAGGCACAACGCGCCATTGCCGGACACTTAAACGTAATTTTGCAGGCCCTGGCGAGTAGCACCCTGCCGGTGGCACAAGCCGAGCAACAAGCGCGTGAGGCGCTTTTGGCGGCCGGATT
>JAHEIG010000109.1 GCA_024639515.1 Rhodobiaceae bacterium
GCCGCCATAGAGTAAGAGGTGTGGATGCGTCCGGTTTCGGGATGGATGAAATCGGGCAGCGCATCAGTATAGGTCGATTTAAGTTTCGCCAAGCCGCGCCAATCAAGCACCCGGGCCGCCAAGTCGTGGCCTTCAGCCGCCAAGCCTTCGAGCACGTCAGCACCGGTGGCAAAGGCGCCGGTCTTGGTTTTCTTGCCGCCTTGAATGCCCAATTTACCAAACAAAATATCGCCCAGTTGTTTCGGGCTGGCGATGTTGAAGGTCTCACCGGCCAGCTCGAAAATCTCCGCTTCCATGGCGCCCATTTTCTGCGCGAACTCACCCGACAGACGCGACAGCACAGTGCGGTCAACCTGCACCCCTTGGCTTTCCATCTGCCGCAACACTTCAATCAGCGGGCGTTCGGTGGTTTCATAAACCCCGACCATATGCTCGGCCACCAGACGCGGTTTCAAATGATGCCACAGCCGCAAAGTGATATCGGCATCCTCGGCAGCGTAAGGCGCGGCTTGCTCCACCGGCACTTTATCAAAGGTGATTTGCGATTTGCCCGAGCCAATCAGCTCTTTAATCGGCACTGGCGCGTGGTCGAGATAAAGCTGCGACAGCTCATCCATGCCATGGCCATGGGCACCGGCATCAAGGGCATAAGACATCAGCATAGTGTCATCAACCGGTGCCACATCAATGCCATTACGGGCAAAAATTTGCATGTCGAATTTGGCGTTTTGCAGCACTTTCAAAACCGCGCCATCTTCGAGCAATGGTTTGAGTATCTGCAAGGCGGTCTGCGTGTCGATTTGCGCCACGCTCTCCTCGCCCAAATCGAGGCCATCGCTGACCCCGTGGCGCAGCGGGATATAGCAGGCGGCACCAATCTCGGTGGCCAATGAAATTCCGACCAACTGACACTGCATGGTATCTAGCCCATCGGTCTCGGTATCCAGCCCCATCACGCCGCTGACATGGGCGCGCGCCACCCATGCTTCTAGCTCGGCTGGCGTCGTCACCGTCTGATAGGCGGTCAAATCAATCGGCGGCATATCGACCGGCTGGCGGCCAAGCGGCGCAGCGCTTGCCTCACCGGTGCCATCGGAGGCGGCATCAGACGCGGCTGGTTTGGCCGTTATATGCGCAGGCTTGCCGCTTGAGGCGAGCGCTTCGGAAGCGTCAAAAGCCTCGGCATCCAGCCCGTAGCGCTCAGATAAGCGCTTGGTCAATGTGTTGAATTCCATCGCCTTGGTGAAGCCCATCAGCGTCGCCGCATCGGGCTGGCTGAGCGCCATATCGTCAAACCCGACCGGCAAGGGCGTGTCTTGTTTCAGCGTCACCAATTGGCGGCTAATGCGGGCTTGCTCGGCAAATTCAATCAGGTTTTCGCGGCGCTTATTCTGCTTAATTTCACCGGCCCGCGCCAGCAGCGTGTCGAGGTCGCCATATTCGTCGATCAGAAAGGCGGCGGTCTTGATGCCAATGCCCGGCACGCCCGGCACATTATCGACACTGTCACCAGCCAGCGATTGCACATCAATCACCCGCTCCGGCCCGACGCCAAATTTCTCCACCACTTCTTGCGGGGTGATTTTTTTGTCTTTCATCGTATCGACCATGTCGATATTGGGGCCGACCAATTGCATCAAATCTTTATCAGAGGAGACAATCGTTACCCGCGCCCCTTGCGCCGCCGCCTTCACCGCATAGCTGGCGATCAGATCATCGGCCTCATAGCCTTGCAGCTCAATGGCTGGAATATCAAACGCCCGCACCGCTTCACGCACCAGCGGAAATTGTGGCACCAGATCTTCGGGGGCTGGCGGGCGATGGGCTTTGTATTGGTCGTAAATCTCATTGCGGAAGGTGGTGCCCGAGGCATCGAAAATCACCGCCAAATGGCTCGGGCTTTCAGCCGCGTCCATATCATTGAGCAATTTGACCAGCATATTGCAAAAGCCTGACACGGCGCCGACCGGCAGGCCGTCAGATTTGCGCGTCAAGGGCGGCAAAGCGTGATAGGCGCGGAAGATATACCCTGACCCATCAACCAAATAGAGATGGTCATTTTTGCCTAACGACGTCATAGCTTACCCTCAATACGAATCCCTTTGAGCGGTTAGTTTAGCACTGCGCTGCGCGATACGAGACCGCGAAAAAGCAGTTTCTTCGTTTCGTCCCCAAAACAAAAATGCTAGGCTGGCGTTTCTAGGGAGTTTTCTATGCATCGTTCATCGGCTGTTTCAAATGTCGCGCTGAGTGCGCGCAATTTACAAAAAACCTATAAGGCGTCCGGCAATCAGCCGCCCAAGCAAGCCCTGAAGGGAATTGATTTGGAAGTGCCGCGCGGCTCAATTTTCGGCCTATTGGGGCCAAATGGGGCGGGTAAATCAACCTTCATCAATATTCTCGCCGGACTGGTTAATAAAACCCAAGGGGAAGTGGCGATTTGGGGCTTTGATATTGATCAGAACCCACGCCAAGCCCGCGCCTCTATCGGCATTGTGCCGCAAGAGCTGAGCATTGATCCGTTTTTCACGCCGGGTGAAATTATGGATATTCAAGCCGGCCTCTATGGCGTGCCGCGCAAGCAACGCCGGACCATGGAAATTCTTGAAGCCCTCGGACTGGCCGATAAAGCCGACGCCTATTCGCGCACCCTATCGGGCGGTATGCGGCGGCGCTTGCTGGTCGCCAAGGCGCTGGTTCACAACCCGCCAGTGCTGGTGCTGGATGAGCCAACGGCTGGTGTCGATATCGAATTACGCCGCCAGCTTTGGGATTATGTGATTGAGCTGAATAAGCTCGGCGTCACCATCATGCTGACCACCCATTATCTGGAAGAAGCCCAAGAGCTATGCGACACCATCGCCATTATCGACCATGGGACGCTGGTCACTTGCGAGCCTACCCGCGACCTGCTGCACCGCATTGATAATAAGACCCTGCTCATTCGCCCCGCCACCGAACTGGGCGCGCTGCCAAATCTGGCCGGTATTCATTGCGAAATGCGCGACGATGGCATGCTGGCGGTGCAGTATAACCCCGGCGACACGCCAGCCGGGCAGGTGTTGAGTGAGATTATGCAGTCAGGCATTGAAATTGCCGACATTGAAACCGAAGGCGCTGAATTGGAAACCGTGTTCATGAAACTGACCGGATCCGGCGCCTAGAAAGCGGACGGAGAGCGCCATGCAAGATTTTAACAATAAAGTTGTCGCCATCACCGGCGGTGCCACCGGCATCGGCTTTGCCTTGGCCAAAAGCCTCGGCACCGAAGGGGCCAAAATTATCATTGGCGAGCCGCGCCAAGAGATGCTCGATGTCGCCATCGCTCAATTGAACGAGCTCGGCATTGAAGCCGTCGCCACGCCCCTAGATGTGGCGGATCTGGCCAGTGTCGAAGCCTTTGCCGATACCGCATGGGGGCATTTTGGCGGCGTCGATGTGCTGATTAACAATGCCGGTATCTCTGGTGGCCGAGGGCTGATTCACAAGGTCGATATGGCCGAAGCGCGCAAGGTGTTTGATGTGAACTTTTTCGGCATTTGGCATGGCTGCGCGGTGTTTAGTG
>JAHEIG010000099.1 GCA_024639515.1 Rhodobiaceae bacterium
CAGAATTGGCAGCATTGATTGCAGGTTTGACAATTTGCTTTCGTGCAGCAGGATCAGCGGATCGTCCAGTTCGGTTGTCATTTTGTCTGCATTGGTGATGAAGTAAGGAGACAGGTAACCGCGGTCAAACTGCATGCCTTCTACAACTGTCAACTCGCTGTCGAGGCCTTTGGCTTCTTCAACCGTGATGACGCCTTCATTACCGACTTTTTCCATCGCTTGGGCAATCATTTCGCCGATGGCGGCTTCACCATTGGCTGAAATGGTGCCGACTTGTGAAATCTCTTCATTTGATTTCACTTTTTTGGCACGCTTGGTCAAATCAGCCAGCGCAGCGGCGACGGCTTGGTCGATACCGCGCTTCAAATCCATTGGGTTCATGCCAGCAGCAACCGCTTTATGGCCTTCTCGGACAATCGCTTGGGTCAGCACGGTGGCTGTGGTTGTGCCGTCACCGGCTTCGTCATTGGTGCGAGAAGCCACTTCGCGCACCATTTGGGCGCCCATGTTTTCAAACTTATCTTCCAACACAATTTCTTTGGCAACTGAAACGCCATCTTTTGTTGTGCGCGGGGCACCAAAAGATTTGTCGAGAACAACGTTACGTCCTTTTGGGCCAAGCGTAACCTTTACGGCGTCCGCCAGAATATCAACGCCACGCAGCATTGCGTCACGCGCTTCAGATCCAAACTTTACTTCTTTTGTCATGGTAATCTCCTAATCGGGTAATGGCTTAGCCAATAATGCCCAGAATATCGCTTTCTTTCATGATCAGCAGCTCTTCGCCGTCAATCGATACTTCGCTGCCAGACCACTTTCCGAAAAGCACTTTGTCTTTGGCTTTTACTTCAAGCGTGACTGACTGGCCGTCATCACCGCGTACGCCGTTGCCAACAGCAACAACCACACCTTGCGATGGCTTTTCTTGAGCTGAGTCCGGGATAATAATCCCTCCAGCCGTTTTGGTATCTTCATCTACGCGCCGCACTAATACGCGGTCATGCAAAGGACGAAATTTCATAATCAGGTCTCCCCTAAATCTGGACTTCAACATCATACTTATGCCGAAGGATAGTTAGAAGCCATCTCGTTATAAGACGGCTCGTTGCCCATTGGAGATAAGAAGCTGAGGGGATTGTGTCAAGACCAAGGTAGGTTAAAAGTAAATTAATTAGCGTTTTCCGCACAAAAACTTATTTTCTCGCCTTTTAGGCGCAAAAATTCGGGCCTCGCAGAGAGAAACCGCTGGAAAATACAAATAAGAAAATGAGAATAAAAATGGCATCACTAAAGAGGCCGGCGATAAAGAGGCCAGCGATAAAGAGGCCAGCGTTTTCACGCGCTAGCCTCAAAAACTCTAATAGTCAAGAATGGCCTAAACCGCGCAGGTGGTGGCTTACCCGATTTTGATCACAAAGCATTATCACTCAAACACAACGTTACTGGCATCACTATGAAGCCACACCAATAAATTGCAAGAAAGTTAAATTCAGATATTCAGCATATAGACAGGTATCTTCTTTAGCCTTTGGGACAAAAAATCAGCTGGCGCGCAACGCGCACCAGCTGACATTGACTTATGACAGGTTAAAAAATCGTTAAGCGATGGTTTGACCACCATCAATAACCACTTGTTGGCCGGTCATGAAGGCACCGGCTTGACTGGTCAAGAACACTGCCGCACCGGCAATCTCATCCGGCACACCAATACGTTTTAGCGGCGTGGTTGAGGTTGATTGCTCAAGAATTTCTGGATTATCCCACAACGCTTGCGCGAAATAGGTTTTGATCAGGCCCGGCGCAATCGCGTTGGCGCGGATATTTTTCGAGCCGTGCTCAACCGCAATATTGCGCGCCAGCTGGAAGTCAGCGGCTTTTGAAATGCCGTAAGTGCCAAGCATTGGCGAGCCTTTCAAGCCACCAATAGACGAGATGATGATAATCGCACCGTCTTGGCGCTCGAGCATTTCCGGCAACACCATATTGCTCAGCCAATGGTTGGACTTCACATTATTGCTCATGATTTTGTCGAAGGCGTCGTCTGGGCAATCCATGGATGGGCCGAAATACGGGTTGACCGCCGCATTACACACCAGAATATCGACTTGGCCGAAATGAGCTTTGGCTGTGTCAGCCAAGTTTTGCAGTTGCGCCTTATCGCCAATATTGCATGGCACGGTCAGAGCGCGGCCTGGATATTGCTCATTGATCGAATTGGTAACAACATCGCAAGCATCGGCTTTGCGGCTTGAGACCACCACATTGGCACCGTGTTCGGCCATGCGGCGGGCAATCGCCTCACCAATACCGCGCGATGCACCTGTGACAATAGCTGTTTTTCCGGATAAATCGAAAAGTGACATAAAACCCTCCTTTTAGTTCTCTTCACGTATAACTTTTCATAATTGGCGCCACGCTATCAGAAATCCTGCCGCGCGCACAGAAAAGTTTCACGCAGCTTCACACGGCTTCACGCGCCTTCATGCGCTTTCGCCAGCTTTCGTCTTGACCTGCCTGCCGTGCTGGGGCAATTTTGCTGCTCTCTGACCCCCTTCTCTAACAATAAGGACGCCCATGACCGAGGCCGCCACACAAATCATCTCCGGCCTATCAGAAATCTCTGAGGGCTATGACTCTATCCTCTGCGATGTCTGGGGGGTGCTGCACAATGGCCGCGAGCCCTTCGCTGGGGCTGATCAGGCATTGCTGGCGTTTCGGGCGCAAGGCGGCAAAGTATTGCTGCTGTCCAACGCGCCCCGCCCCGGCGAGCAAGTCGGCACACGGCTCAGCGAAATCGGCGTGCGGGCCGACGCTTATGACGGCATTCTGACCTCTGGCGACGTCGCCCGCAGCCTGTTGCGCGAGCGCGGCGCCCAAGGTCAGAAATGTTTTCATTTGGGGCCAGACAAAGATGCCGATCTGGTGGCCGGTATCGACATTGGCTTTAGCGATATGCAAAGCGCCGATTTTATTCTGCTGTCCGGCCCGTATGATGACCAAACCGAGACGCCGGATGATTATGCCGAGCATATCGAGATTTGGCTGGCCCATAAAACGCCGGTGATTTGCGCCAACCCCGACCGCCTGGTGCAGGTTGGGGGCGAGCTGATTTATTGCGCTGGCGCGATTGCCGAAGCCTATGAGAATAAAGGCGGCGAGGTCATCTGGCTCGGCAAGCCGTATCAAGAGGTCTATCATCGCGCCCTCGACATGCTGGCCGAGATGCACGCCAAGCCAGCAAACCAGCTACGCCCCTTGGCGGTTGGCGACGGCCCGAAAACCGACATCCCCGGCGCCCAAGCAGCCGGCATTGATGCGCTGTTCATCACGGGTGGTTTGGCCGGTGCGATGGGCCGCCAGCTCGACGATGTGCAAGGCATTGACGCGGTATTGCGCGAAGAAAACACCCACGCCGCCTTCGCCCAACGCCATTTGCGCTGGTGAGGCGCGCGGCTTCGGCGCTTGTAACCAGCGCGGTGGCAGGGTAAACAATGGCGATGAACCAGTTAAGTGCCAAACCGATCAGCCTATTTCGGAGCCTCGACGACCTGCCGCAAAATTTGCGTGGCAGTCTGTTGGCGATTGGCAATTTCGATGGCGTGCATCTCGGCCATCAGGCGGTGATTGCCGCCGCCCGTCAAAAGGCCGACGCCCTGGGCTGCCCTTTGGGGGTGATGTTGTTTGACCCGCACCCGCGCAGTTTTTTCGCCCCCGATGCCGACAGCTTCCGGCTGACGCGGCTGGCGACGCGGGCCCGGCTGATGGCCGATATTGGCGTCGACTTCACCCTCGCCCTACCCTTTAACGCCGATATGGCGGCGTGTTCGGCAGAGGATTTTATCGAGATGATTCTCGGCGATAATCTGAATGTGCGCGGTGTCGCCATTGGCCATGACTTCCGCTTCGGCAAAGACCGGCGCGGCGATGTCGAAATGTTGCGCGCCCACAGCCAAACCCACGGCTTTGAGGTGGTGATGACCGAAGCGGTGATGCAACCCAATAGCGTCACACCTTATTCATCTTCGGCCATTCGCGCCGCTTTGCGCGACGGCGACCCTGAAACAGCGGCCCAATTGCTCGGCCATAGCTGGGCCATTGAAGGCGAAGTGACGCAAGGCGATCAACGCGGGCGCACCATCGGCTTTGCCACCGCCAATATGGCGCTCGGCGATTATTTATTGCCGAAATTCGGCGTCTATGCGGTGCGCGCCAGCGTGCAAGATGGCGCGTTAATGGGGCAGGCGTTCGATGGCGTCGCCAATCTCGGCATGCGGCCAACCGTCGGCACTGATGCGCCGCGCCTTGAGACCCATTTATTTGATTTCGACGCCGATATTTACGGCTGTTCGCTGAGCGTCGCCCTGCTCGGCTTCATCCGCCCTGAACAAAAATTCGATGGGCTCGACGCCCTGAAACAGCAAATCGCCAAAGACAGCACACAGGCACGCGAAATGCTTGCCGCAATGCCAGCGGATTGCTAGAAACGCGACATGGATATTATGGATAAACAAAACGAGAGCAGCGCGCAGGACGAGACCCGCGATTATCGCGAGACCCTGCATTTGCCGAAAACCGAATTTCCGATGAAAGCCGGTTTGCCCAAGCGCGAGCCGGAAACCCTGGCCCATTGGGAAAGCATCGGATTGTATGACAAATTGCGCGAGGCCAGCCAAGGCTGCGAGAAATTCGTCCTGCATGATGGCCCACCCTACGCCAATGGCGATATTCATATTGGCCATGCGCTGAATAAAATTCTCAAAGACGTGATTGTTCGCTCACAGCAAATGATGGGCAAAGACGCCGCCTATGTGCCGGGCTGGGATTGCCACGGCTTGCCGATTGAGTGGAAAATCGAAGAACAATATCGCAATAAAGGCTTGGACAAAGACGCCGTGCCGGCCAGCGAGTTCCGTGCCGAATGCCGCAATTTCGCGCAAAAATGGGTCGATGTGCAATCGACGCAATTCCAACGCCTCGGTGTGTTGGGCGATTGGCAGAACCCTTATCTGACGATGGATTTCCGCTCTGAGTCGATTATCGTCGCCGAGCTGCAAAAATTCATCATGAATGGCAGCCTGTATCGCGGCTCCAAACCGGTGATGTGGTCCGTGGTCGAAAAAACCGCTTTGGCCGAAGCCGAGGTCGAATATGAAGAACATAAATCGCCTACGATTTTTGTGAAATTCCCAATTAAGTCGTCATCGCGCGGGGCACTTTTAGACGGCGCCAGTGTGGTGATTTGGACAACCACGCCATGGACCATTCCCGGCAACCGCGCCGTCGCCTTCTCTGAACAGTTGAGCTATGGCCTGTATGACGCCGATGGTGACAAACTTGTGTTATGCGACAACCTCGCCGAGCAGGTGATGGGGGTTGCCAAAATCGAGAGTTTCTCGCGGCTCGGTGATGTCACCGATCTCGACCAGATTATTTGCCAGCACCCATTTGTCGGCCAAGGCTATGAGTTTGATGTGCCAGTTCTGGCCGGTGATTTCGTCACCGACGAAACCGGTACCGGCTTGGTGCATATTGCCCCGGGCCACGGCCAAGATGACTATGAGCTGGGCACCAAGCACAATATTGAGGTGCCGTTCACCGTCGATGAGGCGGGGGTTTATTATGAGCATGTGCCGCTATTTGCTGGTCGGCGTGTGTTTGACGAAAAAGGCAAAGATGGCGATGCCAATGGCGGCGTCATTGGCGCTTTGATTGAAGCCAATGCGCTGTTGGCCAAGGGCCAGTTGCGCCACTCTTACCCGCATAGCTGGCGCTCGAAAGCACCGCTGATTTTCCGCAACACGCCGCAATGGTTCATTTCGATGAGCGAAAACGGCCTGCGCGATAAAGCCTTGGCAGCGATTGCCGATATCCAATGGTACCCGAAAACCGGCCGCAACCGGATTCAGTCAATGGTTGAAAACCGCCCTGACTGGGTGGTCTCGCGCCAGCGTGCGTGGGGCGTGCCGCTGACCATTTTCGTGCATAAAGAAACTGGCGAGATGCTGCGCGATTACGCGGTCAATGCCCGCATCGTCGAAGCGGTGCAAGAAAGCGGTGCCGATGCCTGGTTCGATAACGACCCGCAAGTCTTTCTCGGCAGCAATTATCAAGCCGATGAGTATGAGCAAGTCAGCGATATTCTCGACGTCTGGTTCGATAGCGGTGTCACCCATAGTTTCGTGCTAGAAGCCCGCGACGACCTGCAATGGCCAGCCGATGTTTATTTTGAAGGCTCTGACCAGCACCGTGGCTGGTTCCAGTCATCTTTATTGGAGGCTTGTGCCACACGCGGCGTCGCGCCATATAAAAAAGCCGTCACCCATGGTTTCACCATGGATGAAAAGGGCCGTAAAATGTCGAAATCAATCGGCAATTCGGTAGACCCGCTGAAAGTCATTCAACAATCGGGCGCCGAGATTATCCGCCTCTGGACAATGAGCTGCGATTACAGCGAAGACCAACGCATCGGGCCGGAAATCATCAAGGCCAACACCGACGCCTATCGCAAAATCCGCAATTGCTATCGCTTCCTGCTCGGCAATCTTGACGGTTTCTCTGAAGATGAGAAAGTCGCGCTTGGTGAAATGCCGGAGCTTGAGCGTTATATGATGCACCGCCTGTCAGAATTGGATGAGCTGGTGCGCGAGAATTACAATGAGTTTGATTTCCGCAAAATCTATCAAGCCATTTTCAATTTCATGACGGTGGATTTGTCGGCGTTTTATTTCGATATCCGCAAAGACACGCTGTATTGCGATGCCGCGACCAGCCTTGAGCGTCGCGCCTGCCGCAGTTTCATGGATGTGGCGTTTGATTGCCTGACCCGCTGGTTGGCGCCAGTTCTGTGCTTCACCACGGAAGAAGTCTGGCAAAGCCGTGAGGCGCGCCCTGACAGCTCAGTGCATTTGCAGCAATTCCCGGATATTCCAGCCGATTGGCAAGACGCCGCCTTGGCCGCCAAATGGGCCGATATTCGCAAAGTCCGCCGTGTCGTCACTGGCGCGCTGGAAATTGAGCGGCGCGAAAAACGCATTGGCTCCAGCCTTGAAGCGGCGCCCGTGGTGTATATTAGCGACGCCCATTTGCAGGCTGTCATTGAAGGGCAGAACATGGCCGATATTTGCATCACCTCGCAAATCGACGTGCGCCATGAAGCCGCCCCAGACGGTGCCTTCGGTCTCGACGATGTCGCCGGTATCGGCGTTGTGCCAGCTTTGGCGCAAGGCAAAAAGTGTCAGCGCTCGTGGAAAATTCTGCCCGATGTCGGCACGGTTGATGGCTATCCTGAATTAAGCCCGCGTGATGCCGCCGCCGTCGCCGCTTTCGACGCAGCCCAATAAAGGCCGACGGAATGACGCAAGCAACCGCTTCCTCTTCATCTCTACGCCAAGTCTTGACGCTGGCCGCCATTGTCGCCGGCCTCGATCAGACCAGCAAATGGCTGATTGTTTTTGGCTTGGGCTATCAAACCGGTGAGGCGCATAGCATTCTGCCGTTTCTCGATTTCACCCTGCTGTGGAATAAAGGCATCAGCTATGGCCTGCTCGACACCAGCGGAAACCTTGGGAAATGGCTGCTCATTGCTCTTACGATATTGATTATATTGGGTTTTCTTTGGATGGTGCGGGGCCCGCAGCGGGCCTCGATTATTCTCGCCTATGGGCTGATTATTGGCGGGGCGGCGGGTAATCTGGTCGACCGATTGGTGCATGGCGCCGTCGTCGATTTCATCTCTTTGCACGCGGCTGGCTATTATTGGTATGTCTTTAACGTCGCCGATATTGCCATTACCTTGGGCGTCGCCGCGCTGTTTCTCGATATGTTTATCGGCGAAAAATCTGACGACTAACCGGCACCGCCAGCGCAGCGTCAGCATGCTTTACCAGCGCCGCCTATTCGGTTATAGATAGGTCACATTTGGAGACGCTTCACACATGACACATTTTTCAAAACTGACCATGCCACTGATGCTTTGTACCGTTTTGGCTGGTTGCGGATTATCTGACACGCTCGGCTTTAGCAAATCCAGTCCAGATGAGTTTAATGTCGTCACCCGCCCGCCGCTGGTTCTGCCACCGGAATATAATTTGCGTCCGGTAAACTCAAAAGACCGCCGCCCTGCCCAACCAAGCGGGGCCGATTTGGCACGGATTATCACACTGGGCGAAACCAACCGCCCGCAAGATATTGACGCGGCCGAGCAAGCCATTTTGGAAAAAGCCAGCGATGGCCAAGCCTATGGCGACGGCATCCGCGAAACGCTCGAAAATGAGCGCACCGGCACCGCCAGCGAGCCTGCGGCCACCACCAATGTGCTGGTGCAAAACGCCGCGCCAACAGCGCAGTAATCGGTTTATATGACGACGGTACGTCCCGCGTCCGCTTTCCGCTTTCACTCTCTGTCGTCTGACAAGATACGCCGCCACTTGTTTGGCTGGCTGGCTTTGATCTGTTTCTTAGCCACGCCAATGGCGCAGGCCAATGATGCTACCCCCGAGCTGGCCATTGAAACCGCCAGCCTGGCCAATGGTATGGATATTATCGTCATTCCAGACCGGCGCTCACAAGTGGTCACGCATATTGTCTGGTATCGGGTTGGCGCGATTGACGACCCGCGCGGCAAATCCGGTCTGGCGCATTTCTTTGAGCATTTGATGTTTCGCGGCACTGAAAAAATCGGCAAGGGTGAGTTCTCTGGGATGGTCACCAAATTGGGCGGCCAGCTGAATGCCTCAACCTCGAATGACTTCACCAATTATTTCGAGCGTATCGCCATTGATAAACTCCCCGAGATGATGCGGATGGAAGCCGACCGCATGCAGAATTTGATTATCAACCCCGAATTGGTGGCGCTGGAACGCGATGTCATTCTCGAAGAACGCTCAATGCGGGTCGACGGCAATCCCGAAAGCCTATTGCGCGAGAAAATGCTCGCCCAATTGCACAAAGACGGTGCCTATCACGCGCCAATTATCGGCTGGCGCGCAGAAATCGAGCAATATAATGCGGCCGATGTAAAAGCCTTTTATCAGCGCTATTACGCCCCCGATAACGCCATTCTCATGGTCGTCGGCAATACCAGCATGGCAGAGATTAAACCGCTGGCAGAGACCTATTACGGGCCACTGAAAGCGGCGCAAAAACCGCGCACGCAGATTGCCGATGTCACTGATTTGAAGGTCGAGGGCTTTGCCACGCCGATCGTCCATGCCGACCCACGCACCCGACAAAAGCTGTGGAGGCGGATCTATCGCCTACCGGCATATCACACGATTTCCGATAAAGCCGAGATGGCGGCGCTTGATGTCGCCAGTCATATTCTCGGTGGCGGGTCGACCAGCCGTTTGCATCAATCGCTGGTGATCGACACCACGCTGTCGACCTCGCCCAGCACATATGCGCTCAACCAGCGCCTGCATGAGGGCGAGTTTCATATTTCCGTCGGCCTTAACCCGCAAGCCGATTTTGCCGCTGTCGCATCGCGCGTCGACGCCGCCATTGCCGAGCTGGCGACAACCGCGCCGCAAGCGGCAGAGCTGGAGCGCGCCAAAACACAATTAATCGCCGATGCGCTTTTTGCCCGCGACAGCCAATATTATATGGCGTTTATTTTCGGCAGTGCGGCGGTCAATGGCATTTCGCCCGAAGACGTGCAGGCATGGACGGGGCTTGTCGAAAACGTAAGCCCGGCGGATGTGCAACGCGCCGTCGCCCGCTTTCTGCTGCCGCAACATAGTCTGACCGGCCATCTGATCAATCGGGGGCAGGACTAATGCGCCTCAAAATCGCTTTGACCTTGGGCCTGCTGGTGCTGGCCAGCGCGGTTATTTTACCCAACATCGGAGCGGCCCCCAAAGCGGCCTCTCAATCTGGCCCGCCACTGCAGGCCGTGACCAGCCCAAACGGCCTGACGGCGTGGTTGGTCAGCGATCAGAGCTTGCCGATTATCACCATTGAAATGGCCTGGCGCGGCGGCAGTGTTACCGACCCTGCGGGTAAATTGGGCCTGACTTATTTGCTCACCACCCTGCTCAATGAAGGGGCTGGTGATCTCGACTCGCAAAGCTTCCAGCGGGCCATGGCCGATAATGCCATCAGCCTCGGCTTCAAAAGTTCGCGCGATGACATCACCGGCACGCTGCGCTGCCTGAGCAAATTTAAGCAGACCTGTTTCAAACTTCTGAAACTGGCCCTCAGCGACCCACGGTTTGACGATGACGCGGTGGCGCGGATGAAAAACGACCATCACGCGCGCTTCCGGCGGCGTTTGCAAAACCCGCAAGCGCTGGCCAGCCAGCAATTCTTTGCCTCAGCCTTTGCGGGGCACCCTTACGCCAATAATCCGCTCGGCTCGATTGACAGCGTACAGGCCCTGACACGGGCCGATTTGCAAGCCCAATTCGACCGCCACATCGCCCGCGATAATATGCATTTGGCGGTGGTCGGTGATATTGAGGCGGATGAGCTGGCCCCGCTGATGGATGAGATTTTTGGTGCCCTGCCAGCCACCAGCCAGCTACCTGACATCGCCCATGTGACGCCGGCGGTAGAACCGGTCAGTGACCATATCGCGCGCGACGGGCCGCAAACCACGGTTATTTTCGGCTTTCAGGGCGTCGGCTATGACGACCCGAATTACTGGCCCGCGCGGATTTTGACCAATGGGCTGGGCGGCGGCAGCTTGTCGAGCATTTTGGGCGATGAGGTGCGCAATAAGCGCGGGCTGGCCTATGGCGTCAGCACGCAATTGGTCAATTTGCGCTATGCCAATTTGTGGATTGGCTATGTCGCCAGCGACAATAAAACCGCACAACAGGCGATGGATGTGATTCAGCAGGAAATCGACAAATTCACCGATTTTGGCGGTCGCCTGCGCTATTGGGCGACCGGGCGCAACCTGCTGACCACAGCGCGCACTTATCTCACTGGTTCATATGCGCTGAATTTCGACAGCGGGCAGAAAATCGCCAACCAGCTTATCGGCGTTCAATTGCTCGGTTTTCCGGTGACCTATTTCGAGACCCGCAACCAGCAAATTGAAGCGGTGACATGGCGCCAAACCATGGGCGTGGCCAAAACCCTGCTCGACCAATCTTTACGCATCAGCTCGGTTGGTGGAACGGCGATTGCCTTGCCGTCGCAAAGGCCGTAACCTCTCGGCATGTTCTTTTTTCCACTGCGGGACGATAATCCCATCCAAAGACGCCCGATTATCAGCTATCTGATTTTGGCGATATGTGTGCTGGTGTTTGGCTGGCAGATGTCGCTTGGTGCCCTGCAGCATGATGCGGTTGTTGCCTTTGGCATGATACCGGCGCGGCTGTTTGGCTATGAGGTGGCCGAGCAACTGCCCTATCAAACAATTGGCTGGGTGACGGTTTTCACCTCTATGTTTATGCATGGCGGCTTCATGCATTTGGCTGGCAATATGCTGTATTTGTGGATTTTTGCTGACAATATTGAAGACAGTCTCGGGCGCGTCCGATTCATTATTTTTTACCTGCTATGCGGTGTCGGTGCGGCGCTTGCCCAAGCCAGTATGGATGTGCAATCGCTGACCCCGATGATTGGCGCCAGTGGTGCCATTGCCGGCGTGCTCGGTGGCTATTTACTGCTCCACCCGCGTGCCAATGTGCGCTGCGTTGCTGGATTTTTCATCTTTTTCAGGGTGATTAATGTGCCGGCCTTTATTGTTCTCGGCATTTGGATTGGCTTGCAGTTTATCAATCTCGGCCAGACTGGCAGCGGCATTGCCTATCTGGCGCATATTGGCGGCTTCGCCGCCGGTATGGTGCTGATACCGTTCTTCAAAAAGGCCGATGTGCCGCTGTTTAACAAGCCGCAAAGCCGCGCCTTTGAAGTGACCCAAACCATCCGCCTAGCGGCGCATATTCCGACCATTCGCAGAGCCCGCCAGAACCCGTGGGACGAGTAAAACCGGGCGCTTAAAACCGGCTCTTAAACGGGTTTTAGAAACTTGTCTTGCGGCCGGTTGTGTGTCTAATATGACGCTCTTGGGAGGGAACTTTATGACAATAGAAATTCAATCAATTTCGGGTGGCGTCGGCGTTGAGCTGGCCAATGTTGATATGGCAAACGTCAGTGATGCCGATTTGGAGGTCATGAAACAGGCTTTTGTCGAGCACGGTTTGGTGTTTCTGCGCGGGCAAGATGTCACGCCAGAACAACATATTGCGTTCGCTGAACGCTGGGGCGAAATTAACGTGAACCGCTTTTTTCCGCGCGTCTCGGGCTATGACCAAATCGCCAGTGTGGTGAAAGAAAAAGACCAAGTGGTTAATATTGGCGGCGGTTGGCATACTGACCATTCCTATGACCAAATTCCGGCGCTTGGCTCAATCCTGCTGGCCCGCGAAACGCCACCAATTGGCGGCGATACGCTGTTTTCATGCATGTATAAAGCCTATGACGGGCTGTCCGATGGCATGAAGAAAACCCTCGAAGGCATGAACGCCGTGCATTCGAGCCGTCATATTTTTGGTGACCAATCTGACTATGCCGAAGCGATGAGTGATCGCTTTTCGAATGCCGCTGACGCGACACAAGACGCCATTCATCCGGTGATTATCACGCATCCGCAAAGTGGCCGCAAAGCGCTTTATGTCAATCCGGCCTTTACGCTGCATTTTGAGGGCTGGACAGCGGAAGAAAGCAAGCCATTGCTGGATTATCTCTATCAGCACGCGACTTTGATGGAAAACACCACACGATTCCAATGGGATGTCGGCTCGGTGGCTTTCTGGGATAATCGCTGCACGTGGCATTACGCGCTCAATGATTATCAGGGCGAGCGCCGCGAAATGCACCGCATCACCATTGAAGGCGGCCCGCTAAACTAAGCTCACACTGGGTTTTCCGACGACAAAGCTGGGTGCCTCTGGCGAACTGCGGCAGCAGGGCAACAGCTGCGCGGTTTTTGCCACGCTGCCAGACGATAATCGATAAAACGCGCGCGTTTGCTTGAACTGTGTCGCTTCGACTTTGCAGGTTAACTTATTGTTAACCAGTAGCGTTGGAGTTTTGTTATGTTCAAATTCGCTTATCGGGCGTGTGCATATGCTGTGCATCCGCCCCATCTTTCTCACCTTAACTATGTTTCGCACCTTTCTCTCGGCTTCATGCTGATGCTTGCTATCAGCCTGGCGGCCTGCGGTGGCGGTGGCGGCGAGCAGGCGAGTTACGACAAATACACCCGCGCCTTTCATTGCGGCACCGGTCTGGCATGGTCGGATTATCGCGGCTCATCGCTGAGCCGTCGCGACGCGGCGCAACAGGCCAAGTTAAAAGCCCGATTCATTTATCGCTTTTAACCGCCTAGCGGATCGGCAGATGCGCGATAAGGCGTGGCAATAACCACGCAATCGCGATGGCGTAAATCATCCCAAAGGCATAATTGACCACCATGTCAGGCGTGCCCTCTAAGGCAAAACGCGCCGGTGCGCGTGAGGTCAGATATAATAAGGCGAAGGCAATAAACGTGGCACCAGAGGCGATGAACAAGCGGACAATAAACCCGCCCGGCAGCGCGACCTCGCTATGCCCCATCCATTGGCGGGCGACAACCCAGCCGAGCATGGTGCCGACAAACCAAACCGGCGCCACATGCGCGCCATGCACCGGATACACCACAATATAGATAATATGCACCGCCAGCAGCGCCAGCAACACGCCAGCATGGCCGAGTGCCTCAACCCGTTGGCGCACAGAGGCATTGTTCATGCCCCAAATATAGGCGCCCAAACAGGCCACGCCGATTATCGTGCCGCCCAGCACATCGCCAATATCATGCACACCGAGATACAACCGCGAGAAGCAAATTAAACCGGCAATCACCGCCGCCGCGATATAGGCCCAGCGTTGGCCGATCTCATAGGCCAGGAAGCCCCATAAGACGATGGCGATTTGCGCGTGGCCACTGGGCCAGCCATAAGAATCTCCAGTACGCGGGTCGAGGGCAAACTCAGCCGCCGGGCGCGGGTCTTGAAACCAATCTTTTAAGAAAAGGTTCAATAAACCAGCGGCAGTCATCAATATGGCGGCGTGGAAAAAACTCCGCGAACTGAAAAACAAATAGCCGAAAGCCAGCAATAAAATCAGGAATGTTGGATAGCCCGCCAGTGTCATAATATCAAAAAAACTATTGAGAAAAGGTGTCCGCAAATCCGGCACCCAGCTCATCTCATTCATAAGGCTCATCGCTCTCCCCCCGATTAAGCAAGTGGCCTAATATTGGCTAATTCGCGGTATTTTCCAAGCCATTGCGCGATAAAATCCGACAAAAATGCTGGCGCAATTTTTCGCTGTTGCTAGACTGACGCCAAGTGAGACAGCCAGAAAATGATGTGAGGAGAGCGCAAGATGAGCAAAACGGTAGATTTTATTTTCGATTTCGGCAGCCCCAACGCCTATTTGGTGCACAAGGTGATGGCAGATTTCAAAGCCCGCACAGGGGCCGAGGTCAATTATATCCCGTGTCTGCTCGGCGGTATTTTTAACGCCACAGGCAATCAGGCGCCAATGCTGGCGTTTGCCAATGTGCCGTCGAAAATGGCCTATGAAAACCTCGAAATGCAGCGTTTCATCACCCACCATCAGCTAACCAAATTCAACATGAACCCGCATTTTCCGGTCAATACGCTGATGCTGATGCGCGGCGCCATTGCCGCTCAAAAAGCCGGGCAGCTAGAGGCTTATATCGAAGCCGGTGTCTGCGCCATGTGGGAAGATGGGCTGAAAATGGACGACCCAGAGGTTTATGCCAAAGCCTTTAACGATGCCGGGCTGGATGGCGATAAACTTCTCGAAAGCACGCAAGACCCTGAGGTGAAGGCCGAGCTAATGAGCAATACGCAAAGCGCCGTAGAACGCGGCGCCTTTGGTATCCCGACCTTCTTTGTCGGCGATGAGATGTTCTTTGGCAAAGAACGCCTCGGACAAGTCGAAGCAGCGCTAGCAGCGCTTTAGGCTGACTTAGCCCGCCGCTTCTTCTAATTGACGTTTGAATTTCTTGCGCTCATGCTCAAGCAAATAGCGCTTGCGCAGGCGCAGGCTTTGCGGCGTTACTTCCAGCAATTCATCGGCGTCGACATAGGCCATCATATCCTCAAGCGACATACGCCGTGGCGGCGTCAAGGTCACCGCCTCGTCTGAGCCGGAAGCGCGCACATTGGTCAGCTTTTTGCCTTTCAGCACATTGATTTCCAAATCATTCTCGCGGCTGTGTTCGCCAACAATCATGCCTTGGTAAACCGGCGTTTGCGGGTCGATAAACATCACACCACGATCTTGCAGGTTGAAAATCGCATAGGCCACGGCGGCGCCGGTTTCAGAGGCAATCAGCGCGCCATTGCGGCGGCCCGGAATATCGCCCTTATACTCAGCATAGCTGTGGAACACACGGTTCAACACACCAGTGCCGCGCGTATCGGTCAAAAAGCGGCTTTGATAGCCAATCAGACCGCGCGACGGGGCTTCAAACACCAAACGGGTTTTGCCGGCACCGGCGGTGCGCATATCGACCATAGAGGCTTTGCGCCGGTTCATCGCATCGACCACTGTGCTGCTATATTCTTCGTCAACGTCAATGGTCACTTCTTCAATCGGCTCAAGGCGTTTGCCGTCTTCCATACGGATCAGCACACGCGGGCGCGAGACGGTCATTTCAAACCCTTCGCGGCGCATGGTTTCAATCAGCACGCCGAGTTGCAGCTCGCCACGTCCGCCAATTTCAAAAGCGTCTTTGTTTTCGCCTTCGGCAAAGGTAATCGCCACATTGGTTTCGGCTTCCGCCAGCAAGCGCTCGCGGATCACCGTCGAGGTCACTTTTTTGCCTTCTTTACCGGCAAATGGGCTGTCATTTACGGTGATGGTCACCGACATGGTCGGCGGATCAATCGGGGTTGATTGCAAAGGCTGATCAACCGCAGGGTCACAAATCGTATCGGCCACAGAGGCTTTGGTCAGACCAGCGATACAAATCAAATCACCAGCATGCACTTCCGATACAGGCACACGTTCGGTGCCTTCAAAGCGCAGCAATTTGGTCAGGCGGCCTGTCTCAATCTGCTGGCCGTCGAGGTTAATCGCTTTGACGCTCTCATTAACCCGCGCCGTGCCTTGCAGCACGCGGCCTGTCAGACAGCGGCCAATATACGGGTCGCTATCGAGCAAGGTTGCCAACATGGCAAATGGTTTTTCCGGTTCAACTTGCGGTTCCGGCACATGCTCCAGCACCAAATCGAGAAGCGGGTGCAAATTTTCGCGCGGGTCAGACAATTCGCGCACGCACCAGCCATCGCGGCCTGAAGCATACAGAATGGGGAAGTCGAGCTGTTCGTCGGAGGCGTCGAGCGACACGAACAAATCAAACACTTCGTCAACCACTTCATCAGGGCGCCCGTCGGGGCGGTCGACCTTATTGATAATCACCGCCGGGCGCAGACCCTGCGCCAAGGCTTTGCCGAGCACGAATTTGGTTTGCGGCATCGGCCCTTCAGCCGCATCGGTCAGCAGGATGACGCCATCGGCCATGCCCAAAACCCGCTCCACTTCGCCGCCGAAATCGGCGTGGCCCGGTGTATCAATAATATTGATGCGGGTGTCTTTCCAAATAATCGAGGTTGGCTTGGCCAGAATCGTGATGCCGCGCTCTTTTTCAAGGTCGCCCGAATCCATCACCCGTTCATCCATCGCCTGATTGTCGCGGAACAGGCCGGATTGTTTCATAATCGAGTCAATCAGCGTCGTCTTGCCGTGGTCAACGTGGGCAATGATGGCGATATTGCGTAGCTTTTGGAGCGCACCAGGCGCTTGCGTATCAGACATGGGAGGCCTATCCGTTATTTAACTGTTGCACGGCTTCTATCCCCTCTTGGCCCCTGTGGGAAGGATTATTTTAACGCGCCCAAAAGCAAAACGGCGGCGCACATGGCGCCACCGCTAATCTTGCAACCGCTTGCTGGTGTTTTTAGGAGTCGAAACCGAGGAAAGTGGCGGCTTCGTCGACGCTTTTGCGCTCAGACACCACCGCGTTGGCAGGGAATGTGTCATCCGGCCAGCCAATCGCCACGGCTTTCATAATCACCTGATCTTCAGCAATGCCAGCATGCTCGCGCACCACCGGTGACTGCATAATGCCTTGGCTGTTAATCACCGCGCCCAGCCCACGCGACCACGCGGCATTGACCAGCGCCGTGGTCACGGCACCGCAATCAAAGGCGGTGTCATCGCTATCGGCGAGCACCCGGTCATAGGTGATAATCACGCAGACTGGCGCATCAAATTGGCGAAACCCGCGCAGCACCCAATCAAGACGGGCGTCTTTATCTTCGCGGGCAATCCCCATGGCGGCAAATAATTGCTTGGCGACACCGACTTGCCGGTCGCGGTGTTGGCCTTCAAACGGCTGGCCGATACGAAACTCACGCGAATGCGGCACGCCTTCGAGATTACGCTCTGTATTGCCCGCGCGAATGCGGTCGAGCGGCTCACCGGTCAGCACATAAAAATTCCATGGCTGGGTGTTCATCGACGACGGCGCACGCATCGCCAGCGCAAGAATTTCTTCAATCAATTGTTTCGAAACGGGCTTGTCCTGATAGCCGCGAATACTGCGGCGGCCCTGAATAACCTCATCAAACTGCATTCTGTTTCCTTTAATTTTCGTCAAACTTATCTGCTGATAGTTGTATCGCTGTGACCGCCAAACTTCCACAAATTTCCCTATCCGGCGCAGAAAGCCAAAGAAAAGACATCCGGTAACGGGCCTATGTTGTTTGATTGTCGGAAAAAGTGGTGCCCGGGGGCGGAATCGAACCACCGACACGAGGATTTTCAATCCTCTGCTCTACCCCTGAGCTACCCGGGCACTGCGCGCATAACGTGTGCAGCACGCAGTTTGTATAGGCCATGCCGCCGCGTCTGTCTAGACGCTTCGCTTATTGTTTCAGTAACATTCCACCATCTATATGGAAATCATGGCCGGTGACGAAACTGCTTTCATCGCTGGCCAGAAAAAGCGCCCCATGGGCGATGTCGAGCGGCTGGCCCAAACGCCGCAGCGGCGACTTATGGGCCCAGATTTCAGCGACATTGTCATTTTCAAAACTTTGCGCCGTCATGCCGGTAACAATCGCCCCGGGCAGAATATTATTCACCGTGATGGCGTGGCG
>JAHEIG010000116.1 GCA_024639515.1 Rhodobiaceae bacterium
CCGGTGATTTACACATTCGGCACGCAGGAACAAAAAGACCAACATCTGGAAAATATCCGCAACGGTTCCACCTTCTGGTGCCAAGGCTATTCAGAGCCGGGTGCGGGGTCAGATTTGGCCTCTTTGCGCACCAGCGCGGAGCGCGATGGCGACGACTATATCGTCAATGGTCAGAAAATTTGGACCACGCAAGCGCATTTTGCCGATTGGATTTTCTGCCTCGTGCGCACCAAAACCGACGGCAAGCCGCAAGAGGGCATTTCGTTTCTGTTGATTGATATGAAAACCCCCGGCGTTGAAGTGAAGCCGATTTACACAATTGATGGCGAACACCACCTCAATGAGACTTACTTCAGCGATGTGCGGGTGCCGGTTAGCAATTTGGTGGGCGAAGAAAACATGGGCTGGACCTATGCCAAATTCCTGCTGATGAATGAGCGCGTTGGCATTGCCGGCACAGGGCGCCTACGCTCCGGCCTCGGCAATTTGAAAGCGGTGCATGATTACCTCACCGAAACCAGCGCCGAAAGTTATGACAGTGCCGATTTGGCCCGCCGTCATGCCGAATTGTCGGTGCGTCTTGAATCTTTGGAAATGCTCGAGTCACGGGCTTTGGTGGCGGAAGAAGGCTCCGGCGAGTCGATGATTTTGCCGCTGCCGCTGAAACTACTCGGCACCCATTTGCAGCAAGATGTGGCCGATTTGGGCAATGACATGCTGGGTTATTCATCTCTGCCGATGAAAGGCCACGGCTTTGGCGAGAATGACGGCGACAATGAGCCGAGAATTCGCGCCCGTGGGCCAGAGGGCATGTCGTTCATGCTATCGGGCCGTGCGGCGACGATTTATGGCGGTACGTCGGAAGTTCAGCGCGGTATTATGTCGAAATTCGTTCTCGGCCTGTAAGCCGAGAACCTCTCGCTTAGGTGAAGACAGCGATCATTTGCGTCGCGTCCATGACGCGGCGCCCGTCGCTGTTCCACACCTCAATGGTTTGTGATGAATAGCCGTCGCGGATAAATTGCGTGGCTGAGCGCATCAGCCAATAGCCGTCTTTTGTGCTCACATCATCGCTCAACATATTAATGTTCCAATTCATCGAGCTGAGTGCCTGAATTTGGGTCATCGCTGATAGCGCCGCCGGTGGCGCATCGCCCAGCACCATGAGCGGGGTCAGCCCGTCGCGCGCCTCAGGGTCTGTGTGGCGCGTCCACAGCAACATATCTGGCTCGTCGGAGCCGGATAAAAGTTGCGGGCCAGAAATCCAGCGGCGTTCGAAGTTTTCCAGAAAAGACGGCGCCGGTGGGGTGGGTTTAATCTCCGGTGCCTCTTGCGGCGCAACGCTTGGCAAGTTTATCGGGTAATCCATGGTTTTGGAAATCTCGCGGCTGATGCCAAAAGTGAAATAACCATAAGTGCCGGCGCCCAGTTCGCTGTCGAGGCGCGCCTCAATTGTGACATTGTTTTTTCCGCGCCGCACTTGGCTATGGGTGACCCGCAATGTGCCACTGGCTGGGCCGATGAAATTAATCTGTGCCGTGCGCAAAGGTGGCAGACCGGGATAGCTGTTTTGTATCGCCGCCAGCAAGAGGGCGCTGGTGATGCCGCCAAAGGCGGTGCGGCCCTGCAGCCAATTGGCTGGCAATTCAATCGCGTAATTGGGGGCGGAGGTGATGAAGCTCGCCATTAATTGCGAATATGTACTCATGTTCTGACTTTCTACGATTTTGGCACTTTACGACGTTTGCCCGAGCAATTTGGCGCGCTCGGTTTTGTTTCTCTTTAACTCATATTCGCGGGCCATGGCGGCCCCACGGGTTTTAAAGCTCTCGCTATGCACCAGACGCCATTGGCGTCCGCGCGTTGATTTGGCGCCCTTACCGCTATTATGCGTCGCCAAACGCCCCTCAAGATCTGTTGTCCAGCCGACATAAGACTTGGCGGCACCCGCGTCGCAAGTTTGCAGCAGGTAGACAAAACAGGGTTTGATAGGTGGCGGTGCGATGACAACCTCACATAGCATGCCTTTGGGCTCTCCAAAGTCACTAAGTCTATAGTGTTTTGCCGGTAAATTGAAACCGCTAATAGCCGCCATATATCCCTTTACAGGCGCGATTAAAGTGGTTAATCACGCAAAAATAACAGGTTTTCATGAGGATTGCCGATGTCTCAAGCCAAGTCACAGTCTGCCGCGCTTCACGCAGAGGGTGATACCGCCGACGCGATTGCCCGTGCCGATGCCCGCTATGGTGTGTCGCGCTGGGGCGATGGGCTAATCACCATTCTCGAAAACGGCCATATCGGCCTGCTGCACCCCAATCGGCCAAATGACGTGCCGACCGATTTAATGTCGATTATCGGCAATCTCGAAGAACGTGGCATCGCCGCGCCGGTGCTGTTGCGGGTCGCTGATTTCATTTCATGGCGCATCGACCAAATCAATGAAGCGTTTCACAATGCGATTTCTGAATTGGGCTATGAGGGCCATTATCAGGGCGTGTTTCCGGTCAAGGTCAACCAGCAAGCGCAGGTGATTGACCGCATCATCGCCTATGGCCAGCAGCATGATTTCGGCTTGGAGGTCGGCTCTAAGGCCGAGCTGTTGATTGCTTTGGCGCATGATATGTCGCGCCAATCGGCGGTGATTTGCAATGGCGTGAAGGACGAAGAATTTGTCAGCCTAGCGCTGATGTCGCAACGGCTTGGCTTTAACACGTTCATCGTTCTGGAAAGCCCGCGCGAATTGGAACTGGTGCTGGATGTTGCCGAGAAAATGGATATCCGGCCCCAGCTCGGTATTCGCATCAAACTGACCCATGAGGTCAGCGGCAATTGGGCGGCCTCAAGTGGTGACCGCTCGACTTTCGGCATGACCATTGCGCAAGTGATGGATGTGATTGACGAGTTGCGCGACCGCAACTTCCTCGACTGTTTGACCTTGCAGCACAGCCATCTCGGCTCGCAAGTGCCGAATATTATTGAAATTCGTATGGCCGCGCAAGAAGCCTGCCGGTTCTTTATCGAATTGCGCAAAGAGGGGGCGCCGCTATCCTTCCTCGACCTCGGCGGCGGCTTGGGGATTGATTATACGGGCGAGCATCGGGCCACTGAAAACTCAACCAATTACACCTTGTCGGAATATGCCGTGAACATTATCGAGACGGTGAAATACGCCATGGATGAGGCGGAGACGGCGCATCCGATTATCATCACCGAAAGTGGCCGCGCCTGTGTCGCCCAGTCTTCTATGTTGTTGTTCAATATTCTTGAGGCGACGCATTTTGACAGCGCCAATCGGGTGCAGGCCGAAGAAGATGACCATCCAGTGCTGAAATCCATGCTCGCCATTGAAGCCTATCTCAGCGCCGATCGGGTGCAGGAATGCTGGAATGATTTGGTGTTTTACCGCAATGAAATGCGGGCTTTGCTGAAAAGCGGGCAGGCCTCTTTGCGCGAAACCGCCAAGGCCGAGCGCGTGCATCTCTATCTGATGAACCGCATCAAAGCCTTGCTGATTGACGAT
>JAHEIG010000102.1 GCA_024639515.1 Rhodobiaceae bacterium
CCGGTCGATGAGCCCATAAACACTTTCACCCCGCACACCCCTTCTTGGCGTTCCAGCTCAGGTAGCATGGCGGCGTTTTCATGTGTTCCGCCGGCGTAAAAGGCGAAATCGCAATGCATCCGGTTGCGGCCACGCGCCACTTTATCGGCAATCGCTTCCAATGAGGTGGTTGGCGGCTTGGTGTTGGGCATTTCAAATACCGCCGTCACTCCGCCCATCACGGCGGCCAGCGAGCCGGACTGCAAATCTTCTTTATGCTCATTGCCAGGTTCGCGGAAATGCACTTGCGTGTCAATCACGCCGGGCAGAATGGTCAGCCCGGTGGCATCGAGATGGGTGTCGGCCTGATCGCCCGACAGTTCGCCGATTTTGGCAAACCGTCCGTCTTTAATGGCAATATCGGTGGCTTGGCTTCCCGTCGTGCTGGCCAGCTCGGCACCGGTAATAATCAGGTCATAGGGCGTGGAGGACATAATTGAACACCTGTTTAACGCTTTTAGAATAGAATTAAGAATTATCAGATAAATCGCCGCTTGTCGCGGGTTTTGCGAGTTCTGAGGCAAGAAAAGCCGCCAAATCGACGGCTTGCACGCCGCTATACAGACTATAAGGGCGCCCCGGTTGAGCCGTCTCGGGGGTTTCGCCGTGCTGGTCGAACAAGATAATCAAAGGCGCCCCAGCCGCCGCTGCAACCCGCGCCATCAACCGGTCAGAGCCAAGCACCACACGGGCCCGCTGCATCAACACCACCTGCTTGTTAAATGGCAGATCCCGCATGATGGTGCGCTGACCGGCGGGGATGTTTTTTTCAATATCGGCAACAATCTCAGCCGCTTGCGGGTCCCCCGCGCCATCGCCCAACACCACCATATGGGCATTGGCCAATGTCTCATCGGTATCCGACAGCCGCCACGCCAATTCGGCATAGAGTTTGCCAGTCCATTGCGCGCGCGCCGCCTCGCCGGGGGTGACGACAATCAGCGGCGCATCATCGGCCAGCGTGTCGGGCAGCGGCAGATGGCGCTTCTCGCCGCTCCACAAAACCGGCGGGCATAAAAATTCGGCGCCGTTTTCGTCTTCGTAAAATAGATGCGGCAGGGCGAAGCTGTCGGGCTGGAAAGTGACCAAATGGCGGTGTTTAGCCCATAAAAAATACGGCAGGCGGTCATTGCCCATGGCCACAATGCGATGATAAATCCGCCCCAATGTCTGGCCCGCCAGGCTGAGCTTTTGGCCAAACCGGGTCAGGTCGTCATAAGGCAGAAAACGCAATTGCGCCGGCGCGTCCTCGTAAAAAACGAAATGCTCGGGATGGCCGATCAAGGTGATGGTGGCTTTCGGGTCTTCCTCAATAATATTGCCCAGCGTCGCGGTGGCGGTAAACGCATCGCGGCGATGACGAGGTAACAAAAAGAGGATGTTGCGAGAAGCCATGATGGCCCCAGTATAGGTCAGCTTGCAGATGGCGGCTATATCAAGACTTGCAAATTACTCCGATTTAACCCAAATCTTACACATGGATTTATTGCTCAGTGAAATTGAAAATCGCGCCATTGTGCGCATTGAAGGCGATGAGCGTCAGGCGTTTTTGCAGAATCTCCTGACCCAAAACCTCGATGTCTGCACGCCCAATACCTGCCACATGGCCGCCCTGCTGACACCGCAAGGTAAAATGGCCTTTGATTTTCTGATTTACGCCACGCACGACGCCTATCTGCTGGACTGCGATAGCGCCATTGTCGCCGATCTGATGAAACGCCTGACGCTATATAAATTGCGCGCCAAGGTCGATATTAGGTTGCTCGACATCGGCGTCTGGGCAATCTGGCAGGCCGACGGCCAGCCCTGCCCGCCGCAAGACGGGTTTTACCCCGACCCGCGCCATGCCGGCCTTGGTCTGCGCGGGCTGTTTGCACAAAAACCTGAAGTCGCTTTGACCGACGCCGCATCAAGCGATTGGCAAGCCCTCAGACTGCGCCTCGGCGTGCCTGAGGGCCATGAGGATATGCCGAATGGCAAAATTTTCCCGCTTGAATTTGGGTTGGCGCAAATGGGGGGTGTCGATTTTCAAAAAGGCTGCTTTGTCGGCCAAGAGGTGACCTCCCGCACCCACCGCAAAGGTACGCTACGCAAAAAACTCTGGCCGCTGCAATTCCAGCAACAGGCACCAGCGGAAGGCAGCCGCATTGTCACTGCCGAACAACGCCCGTGTGGTGAAATCGTCACCGCATCGGGCAGCCAAGCCATCGCGCTTATTCGCGAAGACACGCTGGGCGAAGAATTATTCTGCGAGGGTGCGGCCTTTCAGCGCCTCGACGGGCTGTTTTCGTAAAACATGTGGCTCTGCGTAACATTGTGTTAAGAGTTGTGAAGGCAAGCGTCGCGTGACCTCTGGTCAGGCGTCACAAACTTGGTAATATGGCGCTTTATTCGCGTATTGAGGGGGACAACCGTGTCGCAAGTTTACCTTACAGGAACCGGGCTTTTCACGCCCAGTGAGTCAGTCAGCAATGACGAGCTGGTCGACAGCTTCAACGCCTTTGTCGAAAATTTTAATGCCGAACACGCCGACGCCATCGCCGCCGGTGAGGTGGAAGCCCTGACGCCGTCAAGCAGCGCGTTTATTGAAAAAGCATCGGGCATTAAAAGCCGCTTTGTGATGAACAAATCCGGCATTGTCGACCCTGACACCATGTGCCCACAAATTCCCGAACGCAGTAATGACGAGCCGTCCATTCTGGCCGAGATGTCGGTCAATGCAGCACAGCAAGCGCTGGACGAAGCCGGTCTCGAGGCCAATGATATTGACGCGGTCATCGTTGCTTGCTCGAACCTGCAACGCGCCTATCCTGCCATCTCCATCGAAGTGCAAGGCTTGTTGGGCATTGAAGGCTTTGCCTTTGATATGAATGTCGCCTGCTCATCGGCGACTTTTGGCGTGCAAACCGGTTTTGACATGATCCGCTCTGGCAGTATTAAACGTATTTTGATGGTCAACCCTGAGATTTGCACCGGCCATTTGAATTTCCGCGACCGCGACAGCCATTTTATTTTCGGCGATGTGGCAACGGCTGTGATTCTTGAACATGGCGATGTGGTGAAAGGCGATAAAGGCTTTGAAGTCGTCGACACCCGCCTGATCACCCAATTCTCTAATAATATCCGCAATAATTTCGGCTTCCTCAACCGCACCAATGCCGAGACCCGCGACGCGCGCGATAAATTATTCGTGCAAGAGGGCCGCAAAGTATTCCGCGAAGTGGTGCCGATGGTCTCCGAGCTTATCCTGTCGCATCTGGCCGATAATAATATTCAATCATCTAACTTGCGGCGCGTCTGGTTGCACCAAGCCAACCGCAATATGAATGATCTGATTGCCAAAAAAGTGCTGGGCCAAGACCCCAATGATGATTTGCAACCAACCGTGCTCGATCAATATGCCAATACCAGTTCGGCCGGATCAATTATCGCTTTTCACAAACACAAAGAAGATTTCAAAAATGGTGAATTAGGCGTCATCTGTAGCTTCGGTGCCGGTTATTCGGCCGGTAGCGTTATCGTCCGCCGCGCCAGCTAATGTCGCCTGCATTTTATCATGGCCGGTAAGCGGCCGCAGCCGCCACGCGCTTGGCAGCGCATGCTCAGCGGTCGGCGCCTCGATTTGCTCGACCCCTCACCGCTGGATATTGAATTAGAAGACATCGCCCATGGGCTGGCCCGCGTCATGCGCTGGAACGGCCAAACCCGGGGGGAGCAGGGTTTCTCTGTCGCCCAACACAGCCTGCTGGTGGCCCGCCTGTGCAACCATTGGCGGCCCGGTTGGCCAGCCGCTTATTGCATCGCCGCTTTGGTGCATGATGCGCCGGAATATGTCATTGGCGATTTGATCAGCCCGTTCAAAGCGGCCATTGGCGCCGATTACAAACAGCTTGAAAACCGCCTGCTGGAAGCCATCCATTTGCATTTTGGCATCCCCGCCAGCCTGCCGGCCAGCGTCACCCAAATGATTAAACGCGCCGACACCGCCGCCGCCTATATAGAAGCGGTGCAAATGGCCGGTTTTGAGGAACACGAAGCCAGCCGGATTTTTTCACGCCCGCGCGACATCCCCGCCGTTAAGCTGAAAGGCATCGCGCCAGAAGAAGCCAAACAGCGTTTTATCCGCCAGATGGAAAAATATTTGCGAGATAAGCAGAAACAATCGGGTTAAACTGTCGCCATGGAATACACATCCGACAGCTCCAGTGATATTGCCAATGGCCTGCTGATTGATATCAGCACGGCGATTATGCGCGTCAGCGACAATGAACTGCAATGTCGGGTGATTGATGACGACAAGGGCGCGCGCGATGCCAGCCCGCCGCCGCGCCTGCCATTCGGGCCATTTATGCCGAACCAGCACCGAACCATGGAAATCAGTGTACGCCAGTGGGTGCGCGAACAGGTTGGGGTCGATCTCGGCCATGTCGAACAGCTCTATACATTTGCCGATCAAGGACGCCACATTCGCGACACCGCCAAAGACCAGCACGTCGTCTCGGTCGGCTATCTGGCGTTGACCAATCAGGTCGATATTGGCGATGCGCGCGATAAATCCATGTGGCGCAATATTTATGATTTCTTCCCGTGGGAAGATTGGCGCCATGGCACGCCGGCCTGCCTCGCGCAGCTGATTATTCCGGCCCTGGAAACATGGCTGGCTGACAACCCCGATGCGGCTGAGCGGGTGCGCGTTGCCTTTGGCATGGACGAGCTGCAATGGGATGAGGAATTTGTCCTCGAACGCTATGAAATTCTTTATGAGGCGGGGCTGATTGACGAGACATTTGCCGACCGGCGGATTGCTGAGCCACCGCATCACGGGGTTCCGGGGGCCAGTCTGCAACTCGACCATCGGCGTATTTTGGCCACGGCCTTGGGCCGCTTGCGCGGCAAGTTCAAATATCGACCGGTGATTTTTGATTTGATGCGGGCCCAATTCACCCTCACCGGCTTGCAAAAAACCGCCGAAGCGATTTTAGGCGTCTGCCTACACAAACAAAATTTCCGCCGCATGGTCGAGAAATCCAACTTTCTCGTCAGCACCGGCAAGACCGAAAAAGCCCGTGGCCGACCGGCCGAACTGTTCCGTTTCCGGCACGGTCAACGCGCTGACCGACCGCTATCGGGGCTTCGGGTTTCGTCCAGTCGGGGTCGTGCGCGGCGCTAGGCTGAGGGCGGATTTTTTATTCTCTATTTTGACCTTGATTTTCGTCGCGGAAGGCTCATATTAGAATATATAATTATGCTCAAATTGAGTATAAATAGGGAGCATGAGAGATATGTTTAACGCCAGTCAGGAACTTTTGAACACCGCCGCCACCGCTCCTGCGGGGCAAACCGGTGCGCAGATTCTTGAAGAAATGGATCTTCACTATAACGACGCCATGGGCCGCGATATGGCGGATCTTTATGAGCGCGTGAAATCAGTCATCCCGCCCGTCGAGTGGCCGTTTTTTGCCCCCTATATCAAAGCCATCAACCAATTAAAGCGCGAGAAAAACGCGGTTATTCTGGCGCATAATTACCAAACACCGGAAATCTTCCACGGCATTGCCGATGTCGCGGGCGACAGCCTGCAATTGGCCATTGAGGCAACCAAAGCCGAGGGCGATATTATCGTCCAATGCGGTGTGCATTTCATGGCCGAAACCTCAAAATTGCTGAACCCAGAAAAAACCGTCCTGATTCCGGATATGGGGGCTGGCTGCTCGCTGGCCGAATCGATTACCGGTGCCGATGTGCGGGCCTTGCGCGAAGCCTACCCGAATGTGCCGATTGTCACTTATGTGAACACCTCCGCCGATGTGAAGGCCGAAAGCGATGTCTGCTGCACCTCATCCAATGCGGTGAAAATTGTCGAAGGCATGGGCACCGATCGGGTGTTGTGTATTCCCGATGAGTTTCTGGCGCAAAACATTGCCCGCGAAACCGATGTTGAAGTGATTGCGTGGAAAGGCCGTTGCGAAGTGCACGAGCTGTTCACCCCTGAAGAACTGCAGCAATACCGAAATGACGATCCGGGGCTTAAAATTATCGCCCACCCTGAGTGCAAGCCGTCGGTTTTGGAAGAAGCGGATTTCTCTGGCTCAACATCGGCGATGATTAAATGGGTCACCGACAACCAGCCCGACCGTGTGCTGATGGTCACCGAATGCTCGATGAGCGATAATGTGGCGGTGGAAAACCCAAATGTGAATTTTGTGCGTCCGTGCAATTTGTGCCCGCACATGAAACAAATCACCCTGCCGAAAGTGCTCGAAACATTGGTGTATGAACGCCAAGCCGTCGAAGTCGACGCCAGCGTCGCCGTCAAAGCCCGCCAAGCGGTTGAACGGATGATTGCGCTGAGCGCATGAGCCTTTGATGAGCGCATCTGCCCCAAATATTATTGATGTCGGAGACGTGTTGGTCATTGGCGCTGGACTGGCCGGTTTGTTTACGGCGCTGAAACTGGCGCCACGCCATGTCACCATTTTGTCAGCCGGCAAACGCACCAAAGGCTCAGCCAGCCAATGGGCGCAAGGCGGCATCGCCGCCGCTTTGGGGCCAGATGACAGCCCACAAGCCCATGCCCAAGACACCGTTACCGCAGGTGCCGGATTGGTCGATGCAGATGTCGCGCTGATGATGGCGCAAGAGGCCGAGCAGCGCATCCAAGACCTCAGCGATTTCGGCGTCGGTTTTGACCGCGACCAAGACGGCAGCTTGCAGCTTGGCCGCGAGGCGGCGCACAGCCACAACCGGATTATCGGCATTCATGGCGACCGAGCTGGCCGCGAGATTATGGCGGCGCTGATTGCCCGCGCCGAAGCCACACCGAGCATCGACTTTATTGAAGGCTTTGCGGCCTATGAATTGGCCGTTGAAGATGGCCGCGTGGTCGGCGTATTTGCCCGCCCGGCCAGCAAAAACTCACTAGCTGGCCCGCTGCTGATCCGCGCCCGGGCGGTGATTTTGGCGATGGGCGGGGCTGGCCATTTATTTGACGTCACCACCAACCCGCACGCCGCCAATGGCGAAGCCTTGGCGATGGCGGCACGCGCCGGGGCGCAAATTGCCGATGCCGAATTTGTGCAATTTCACCCAACCGCCTTGACCGGCATGGGCGACCCTGCCCCGCTGGCCACTGAAGCGTTGCGCGGCGAAGGGGCAATTTTGGTCAATGCGCAAGGCCAGCGGTTTATGCCGGATGTCCATAAAGACGCCGAATTAGCCCCGCGCGATATTGTTGCCCGCGCGGTGTTTCAGCAAATCACCGAAACCGGCGTCGCCGGCCTAGACCTGCGCCCCAGCGGGCTGGCCGAGCATCTCGAAACCCGTTTCCCGACCGTCTATGGCAGTTGCGTGAAAGCCGGTATCGACCCGACCAAAGAGATTTTGCCGATCGCCCCAGCCATGCATTTCCACATGGGCGGCATTCGCACCAGCTTGAGCGGGCGCACCAGCCTGTCAGGCCTGTGGGCCTGTGGCGAAGTGGCCTCGACAAGGGTTCACGGGGCCAATCGCTTGGCCAGTAACTCGCTGCTTGAAGCGATTGTCTTTGGCGCCCGCATTGCCGACGATATTAATCAGATGGTGCCGCAAAGCAGCAGCCCGCGTCCGGCCCCGCCACAAACTGCGATTGCCGAGTCGACGAAAATTCTAGCCCCGATGACGGCCCGCCTGCGCCATCTCATGACCCGCCATGTCGGCGTTTTGCGCAGCCGGGACGGCTTGGTGTCAACCTTGCACGAATTGCGCCAGCTTGAACACGCCGCCCAAGGCCTCGCACCCTTTGCCAATATGATTTTGGCGGCGCAATTTATCACCATGTCGGCCTTGCAGCGCCAAGAAAGCCGTGGCGGGCATTACCGCCTCGATTTCCCAGAGACCAGCGCCCAAGCTCAGCACACGCTGATGGATATGACCGATTTGCGGGCCGCTTATGACGCCCTGCCCGACGCCACAAAGACAGCGCCGCCTTTGGCAAACACCGCCACACATAGCTGAAAGACCCGACCATGACCCTAACCCCCCTTCCCGATATGCTGGTGACCAAATTGGTGAGCGATGCGCTTGCCGAAGATTGGGGGCGCATGGGTGATGTGACGTCACAAGCCGTCATTCCAAGCGGGGCGCAGGCCGAAGCGGTTATTCGCGCCCGTGAAGCCGGTGTTGTCGCCGGATTGGATTTCGCCGCCCACGCCTTTGCCGCCAGTGATCGGAATTTGGTGATGACGCGACATTTTGAAGACGGCGCTCGCATCGCACCGGGTGATGATATTGCCACCATTGCCGGGCCAGCCCAGGCTTTATTGGCCGGTGAGCGCGTGGCCTTGAATTTCCTCGGTCATCTATCCGGCGTGGCCAGTCAAACCGCCAAATTGGTCGATTTAATCGCCCACACACAGGCGCAAATTTGCGACACACGCAAAACCACGCCGGGCTTGCGGGCGGCTGAAAAATTCGCCGTGCGGGCTGGTGGCGGGGCCAATCACCGGTTTGGCTTGGATGACGCGATTTTGATCAAAGACAATCATATCGCTGTCGCCGGTGGCGTGACGCAAGCCTTGCGCGCGGCGCAACAAGCCGCCGGCCACATGCTGTCGATTGAAATTGAAGTAGATACGTTAGAGCAGCTCGACGAAGCACTGGCTGCCAATGCGAAAATTGTGCTGCTTGACAATATGTCGCCCGAGACATTGGCCGAAGCGGTTGCCCGGGCGGCCGGCAAGGCGTTCACCGAAGCCTCTGGACGGGTCAGTGCTGAGACGGTTGTTGCCATCGCCGAGAGCGGCGTCGACTATATCTCGGTCGGCGGCATCACCCATTCAGCACCCGTGCTGGATTTCGGTCTCGATATAGATATTCGCTAAAAGCCTAGAAATTCGCCTTGCGCCGATCTGTGTAGAAAATATGTCGGCCAATTTTTGTCAGCCGCACCATTTTCTCGCTCCAATAGGGTTTCACATAATCAGCATGATAATGCGTCGCCAGCGCTGTATCGGCGCGCACTTGGCTGGCTATCAATTTGGCGCCCGCGATTTCCATAGCCCGATCCCACAAGCGGGCGTTTTTCGCCCGATCCGACAAGCCATCGCAGGCAAATGAGAATTGGCAGCTATGGCGGCGATATTCGCCTTGGAACACGACACGGCAAATGGTTGATGGATAGCGCTTATCGCGGACTCGGTTAATGACCACATCGGCGACGGCTTCCCAACCGGGTTCCGGCTCAGAGCGGGCTTCAAAATAAATGGTTTGGGCGAGACAGCGTTGCGCGTCTTCAAATGTTTCGGGCCCACGCAGATTACTGCCTTCATCGAACAGGCTTTCGACCGTGGCCATTTCTGTGCCGTCATCTTGGGTGTTGGTTTCGGTTTCGACATAAAGCGGCGAGAAGCGTTTCAACGTGTCGCTATAGGTCAGTCCTACCGCTCCTGTCAGAAGCAGGCCGCCCACCAGTATGAAAGCCAGTTTTAATTTTGGTGCACTCGACTGGCGTAAATCTAATCGTTCAAGCCATTTCAGCATCTGTTCCACCCCAATCCAGCATTATAAAACGCCAGCACAGTATACTATGACCTCTAGGTAGAGTGATTTGCCTTAATTTCAAAGACAATTTCAAGTGGTATTTTTGCACCGCAATGCAGCTTGCGCCGCCGCTAAACGGGCAATCGGCACCCGATAGGGCGAACACGACACATAATCGAGACCAATTCTATTACAAAAATCAATGGTTTGCGGGTCGCCGCCATGCTCGCCGCAAATACCGAGTTTGACATCGTCTCGCCTACTGCGTGCTTTTTGTGTGGCCAGCTCAACCAGTGCGCCAACGCCTATTTCGTCCAAAGAAACGAAAGGATCGGCCGCCAGTAGCTTTTTATCGGTATAGCGCGACAAAAAACTGCCTGCATCGTCGCGGCTTAGCCCCATGGTGGTTTGCGTCAAATCATTGGTACCAAATGAGAAGAAGGTCGAATGGGCGGCCAATTTATCGGCCAGCAGAGCAGCGCGCGGCACTTCAATCATTGAGCCGAGCTTATAGACAGGCGCCTGGCCGGTTTTCTCGCCAATTTGCGCCGCCACCGTGTCGGCTAACTGATTGAGATAGACCAGCTCGGCCTCATCCATCACCAAGGGGAACATGATTTCCAGCTCGACCGGCGTGCCGGTGACATCTTGCATGGCGCCAAAAATCGCCCGCAACTGCATCTCATAAACATCCGGCGCGGTGACAGCGAGGCGCGAGCCGCGATGGCCAAGCATCGGATTGCTCTCCTCCAGCCCTTCAATACGGGCGCGTAATTGCTCGTCACTCATGTCCATGGCTTCGGCCAGCGCCGAAATATCATCACCGGCGCGTGGCAAAAATTCGTGCAAAGGCGGGTCGAGCAAGCGAATGGTCACCGGCAAGCCGGCCATAATATCGAACACCTCGGCAAAGTCTTTGCGCTGTTCTGGCTCCAACCGGTCGAGCGCTGCCTGACGATGTTGCTTATCGGCGGCCAAAATAACCTGCCGCATATCGAAAATCCGCCGCGCATCAAAGAACATATGCTCGGTGCGGCACAGGCCAATTCCCTCTGCTCCGAAGCGGCGCGCCCGCGCCGCATCGCTCGGGGTTTCAGCATTGGTTCGCACGGCCATTTCACGGTGCTCATCGGCCCACCCCATCAGGGCGGCGAAATCGCCGGTCAATTCGGCCTCAATGGTTGGCGCTTCCCCCAGCAACACCCGTCCGGTGGTGCCGTCGACGGTGATCACATCGCCCTCTTTCAGCACCATCTTGCCGATTGTCGCTTGTTTGGCTTCATAATCAATGCGCACCGCACTGGCACCCGACACGCAAGGCCGCCCCAGCCCACGCGCCACCACCGCCGCATGGCTGGTCATGCCGCCGCGCGAGGTCAAAATGGCTTTCGCCGCATACATGCCGTGAATATCTTCCGGGCTGGTTTCCATCCGCAATAAAATGACATTCTCGCCCTGCGCCGCCTTGGCCTCAGCCAAATCGGGGGTGAACACAACGCTGCCGCTGGCCGCCCCGGGCGAGGCTGGCAGACCACGGGTGATTTCTTCGGTTTGCACCCGTGGGTCGAGGGTCGGGTGCAATAATTGCTCCAACGCCACTGGATCAATCCGCATCACCGCTTCATCGGAGCTAATCAGCCCTTCGGTTTGGAAGTCGACAGCAATTTTCAAGCCAGCTTTTACGGTGCGTTTGCCATTGCGCGTCTGCAGGATAAATAATTTGCCCTGCTCGACGGTAAATTCGACATCTTGCATATCACGGAAATGGCCTTCCAGCGTCTCAAACACAGATAGCAATTCGGCGTAAGTGTCGGGCATTTCTTCTTCTAATGAGAGGTCTTGAAAACCGGCTTTTTCGCGCGCTTGTTTCGACAGATAGAGCGGCGTGCGCAAGCCCGCCACCACATCTTCGCCCTGCGCGTTGATGAGATATTCGCCGTAAATCTCTTTTTCGCCATTTGACGGATTGCGGGTAAAGGCAACGCCGGTGGCGCTGGTTTCGCCGAGATTGCCGAACACCATGGCTTGAATATTCACCGCCGTGCCCCAGTCGTCCGAGATGCCTTGCAAGCGGCGATAGGTAATGGCGCGCTGATTGTTCCAGCTTTTGAACACTGCCCGCACAGCGCCCCATAATTGTTCATACGGGTCTTGCGGGAAGGCCTGACCGGCCTCGTCTTGAATCATTTTGCGATAGCTCTGGCAAATCTCTTTCCAGTCATCGGCTTCCAACGCCGCGCCTTCGGTCAGGGCGTTGCCATATTTGTAATCGTCGATAATTTCTTCAAAACAATCATGGTCGACGCCCATCACCACGTCGCCATACATCTGCATGAAGCGGCGATAGCTATCCCAGGCGAAACGCTCATCGCCGGTTGCATTGGCCAGTGCCTCAACCGTTACATCATTGAGGCCGAGATTGAGCACGGTATCCATCATCCCCGGCATGGAGGCGCGTGAGCCAGAGCGCACCGACACCAAAAGCGGGTTGGCCTCGTCGCCAAAGCCTTTGCCTTGCTGCTTGGCGACCTGCTGAATCGCCGCCGTTACCTCGGCTTCTAGTCGGTCGGGGAATTGCTCGTCATGAGCGTTGAAATATTGGCAAATCTCTGTTGTCAGGGTAAAGCCGGGCGGCACGGGCAGGCCGAGACGGCCCATTTCTGCAAGATTGGCACCTTTGCCGCCAAGCAGTTCTGCCATGCCGGCATTGCCATCCTCAAACCCGTTGCCAAAAGCGTAAACAAGTTTGTTATCTGACATCATCCACCCTATTCAATCAGCTCAAAAGCGGCGGCAGTCCGCATTTTGCCGAGTAAAGACTGAAGCAAGTTTAACCGATTCTGCCGAATATCGGCGTTCTCATCATTGACCATCACCGCATCAAAAAACCCATCAACCGGGGCCCGCAAGGTCGCCAGATTATTCAAATAGGTTTCATAAGCGGGCAAATCGGCAAAGCTCTCGGCCTCTAGCTTTTCAATCGCCTGATGCAGGGCCTTTTCGCTGTCTTCAACCAGTTGTAATGGTTCAATTTGGCCGGTCAGCCCTTCGGCTTTGGCGCAAATACCATCGGCGCGTCGATAAGCGGCGAGCAAATTGCTACCGTCATCGGTGGCCAAAAAGGCGGCGAGTTTTTTCGCCCGCCCAATCAGCGCCACCACATCATCGCTGCCATCGGCAAAAATCGCGCTAACAACATCATGATTAATGCCGCGATCGCGCAGGAACACTTTCAAGCGATCACCGACAAAGCTCATCAAATCATCGGCCAGCGCCGCTGTGTCTGTCGCTCCATGCAGCGCTAAGGCTTGCTCAAACACCGGCTTCAAGGCGAGGCGGGCTTGGGTTTCATGCACAATACGAATAACCCCCAAAGCCGCACGGCGTAGCGCGTAAGGGTCTTTCGAACCGGTTGGTTTTTCGTCGATCGACCAGAAACCGGTGAGGCTATCAATCTTGTCAGCCAAAGCCACCACACTGCCCTCGGCATTGGCCGGAATCGTATCGCCCGGGCCGAGCGGTTTATAATGTTCACGAATGGCCGCGCCGACGACCTCGCCAATGCCATCATTCACCGCGTAATAGCCGCCCATAATACCTTGCAATTCGGGGAATTCATAAACCATGCCCGACACCAAATCGGCCTTGCACAGATTGGCGGCGGTTTGGCTCAATTCGGCATCGGCAGACAGCGGCGCCGCCAAAGCCGCGCTCAGCGTCACCAGACGCTCGGCTTTTTGCCGCACTGTGCCGAGCTTGGCTTGGAAGGTGATTTTCTCAAGCGCTGGCAAACGCTGGGCCAGCGATTGTTTGCGGTCTTGATCCCAGAAGAAACGCCCATCCGACAGCCGGGCCCGCAAGACGCGCTCATTACCGGCAATAATCGCCGCGCCCGCATCATCGGTCTTCATGTTTGAAATGGTGATGAAATACGGCGCCAGCCCACCATCGGCTTGCCGCAGAGCAAAATATTTCTGATGTGTGCGCATCACAGAAATCAGCACTTCTTCCGGCACATCCATAAATTCTTCGTCGATTTTGCCGAGCAGCGGCACCGGCCATTCAACCAGCCCTGCGGTTTCGCGCACCAGTGCTGGGTCATCGACCAGCGTGCAACCGGCATCTTCGGCCAGCTGGCTGGCGCTTTCTTGCACCATGGCTTGGCGCACCATGCTGTCGGCAAGCACGAATTTGTGTTCCAGCGCCCCGACATAATCGGCGGCGTGGCGAATTTGCAAAGCCTCGGGGGCCATAAAGCGGTGGCCATAAGTGGTGTCGCCAGAGTCCAGCCCATCGACCTCAAATGGCACAATCTCGCCGTCAAAGCAGCACAGAATGGCCCGCAAAGGTCGTACCCAGCGCAGCGTGCCCGCCCCCCAGCGCATGGATTTCGGCCATGAAAAACCGCTAATCATCTCTGGCAAGAAAGCCGCCAAAGCCTCGGCGACCGGTAGGCCTTTTTCATCTATGTGCAGCACATAAAACGCCCCTTTGGGGTGTTCTTGCACGCTTAACGCGTCGACACTGTCGAGATTATTGGCGCGCAGAAAACCGGCAATCGCTTGCTCTGGCGCGTCAACGCGCGGGCCTTTTTTCTCGTCTTTGCGGTCGGGCAATTGGCTTGGCAAGCCGTCGGCCATCACCGTCAAACGTTGTGGCGCCACATAGCTACGCAGGTTTTCTGCCGCCACCCCGAAAGAAGCGAAGAAAGCGCCAATTTGCTTTTCCAAATCCGCCGCCGCAGGGGCCTGCATGCCAGCCGGAATTTCTTCACTGTAAAGCTCTAGGATGAAATCGCTCATTTGTCGGCTCCTATGGCAGAACCGGCCACCCATGCTTCGGCGCAGGCTTTGGCCAAGGCCCGCACACGGCCAATATAGGCTTGGCGTTCGGTCACCGAAATCACCCCGCGCGCATCCAGCAGATTAAAATTATGGCTGGCTTTCATGCACTGGTCATAGGCTGGCAGGGCCAAGCCTTTGTCGACCAGTTGCAAACATTCGCTTTCGGCATCCTCAAAATGACGGAACAGAATATCGGTATTGGCGGCTTCAAAATTATAATGCGAGAACTCAACCTCAGCGCGGTGGAAGACATCGCCATATTTCACGCCTTGGCCGTTAAAATCGAGGTCAAAGCCATTATCAATGCCTTGCACATACATCGCCAGACGCTCAAGACCATAGGTCAGCTCGCCGGCCACCATTTCGACATCAATACCGCCGACTTGCTGGAAATAGGTAAATTGCGACACTTCCATGCCATCGCACCAAACCTCCCAGCCAAGCCCCCAAGCCCCTAGGGTTGGGCTTTCCCAGTCATCTTCGACAAAGCGGATGTCATGCGCCATTGGGTCAATGCCCAGCACTTTCAAACTATCGAGATAGAGCTGTTGGATATTGTCCGGCGAGGGCTTCAAAATCACCTGAAACTGATAGTAATGCTGAAAGCGGTTGGGGTTCTCACCATAGCGGCCATCGGTTGGACGGCGCGACGGTTGCACATAAGCCGCGTTCCACGGTTCCGGACCCAAGGCGCGCAAAACCGTGGCCGGGTGAAACGTCCCTGCCCCCATTTCCATGTCGTAAGGTTGCAAAACCACGCACCCTTGATCGGCCCAATATCGCTGAAGATTCAGGATCAAGTCTTGGAACGATGTCGCCTTGTCACTCTGTGTCATACTATCTTCCGTTTTCCCGCCGCATGATTGCGACAGGACATGCGGGAAATTACCCGTCAGCCGTGTCAAAAGCAAGGGCCGCGCCATCGCGCAATACGGCTTCTGCCGCATCACTGGGTTGGCCTTGCGCATCTTGCAAAATAACCCCCGGCAAAACCCGCATGGCGGCGCGACTATCGCGGCGGCCACGCAGCAAAACCCGCGTCGCGTCGGCCCCGGGACGCGGAAAAATCGGCACCACGCACAAGCCCCCCAAACGCGGCGTCATCACTGCCAATAAATCGGCCAGCGCCTCGGCCCGATGCACAAAGCTGACATGGCCCTTGGCCCGCACCAAGGCGCACGCACAGCTCACCCACTGGGCCAGCGTGTCGGCGTCGCCAATATGGGCTTGCTGGCGCCCTGCATTGGGCAAGTCATTGACCTCACCAGCACGATAAAATGGCGGATTGGCGATGACTTCATCAAATTGGTTGGGCGCCAAATCGAGAGCGGCGAATTTGCCGGTGATATCGCCTTGGCGAAAATCGACCCGTGTGGCCAGTTGATTATCGGCGGCATTTTGCTGCGCCAACGCCACCAGCGCCGCATCTAATTCCAGACCCGTGACCCTGACATCGGCGCGACGTGCCGCCAGACACAGGCTGGCGACCCCTGCGCCGCTGCCTAATTCGAGCACTGTGCCCGCTTCCGGCGGGGCCGCAAAAGCCGCCAGCAAAACCGCATCATGGCCGCTGCGAAAGCCTTTCTCCGGCTGGCGGATGGATAGTTTTTTGCCGAGAAACCCGTCGCGCTTGAGGTTTTCCTCGGCTTGCTCTTGCACCTGCATCAAAATGCCTCGTCTGCTTTCACCTTGACCTTCGCGCCGTAGTGCGGATACTCGGGCCGTTAAGGGAAAGTTATGGCAGAAATTTTGAATTTTAGCGAGAGTGGCAAAGCCACAAGCGATGCCTTATCTGATTTGCATGAGCATTTCAGCGGCGACTTGGCGCGCGTTGAAACCGAAATTTCATCGCATATGGCCTCGGCTGCTGAGCTTATTCCAGAAATTGGCGATCATATTATCGGCGCTGGTGGCAAACGCCTGCGGCCCTTGCTGACCCTGTCTGCCGCTGCTTTGGCCAATTATCAAGGCCAACACCATGTGACTCTGGCGGCGGCGGTTGAATATATGCACACCGCCACCCTGCTGCATGATGATGTGGTCGATGAAAGCGATTTGCGCCGAGGCAAGCCGACGGCCCGCAAAGTCTGGGGCAATCAGGCCAGCGTGTTGGTTGGTGACTTCCTGCTCGGCCAAGCCTTTCGAATGATGGTCGCCGCCCGCTCGCTTGAGAGCTTAGATATTTTATCGACAGCCGCTGCGGTGATTGCCGAAGGCGAGGTGATGCAATTGGCGGCGCTGCAAAACACCCACATGTCGGAAGACACTTATTTGCAAATTATCGACGCCAAAACAGCGGCGCTGTTTTCTGCGGCGGCTGAGGTCGGCGGGGTCATCGCCGAGGCCGACAAGCCGGAAATCGACGCCCTGAAATCTTATGGCCGCAATCTCGGCATCGCTTTTCAATTGGTCGATGACGCGCTGGATTATGGCAGTGTCGGCAAGGTGCTGGGCAAAAATGTCGGCGAGGATTTCTTTGAAGGCAAAATTACCCTACCGGTGATTTTGGCGTTTCATCGCGGCGACGCCGAGGCCCGCCAGTTCTGGGAGCAGGCGTTGCAAAAAGTGCGCATGCCCGATGCCAATCGCGACGAGACGGCAAAAGATTTCGCCATTGCGCTCGATTATTTGAAACAAACCGGTTCGCTTGAGGACACCGTCCAACGCGCCGCCCATTATGGCGAGAAAGCCAAAGATGCGCTCGGGCTGTTCGCCCCGTCGAAAACCCGCAATCTATTGACCCAGCTGGTCGATTTCTGTATCGCCCGGGCCTATTAGGCGCCCCGCTTCAACCCAATCATCAGGCCTTTGGGCGCGATAGGCGGCGGCAATCTGTGCCCCCGAGGCGGGCGCACATAAGCAAAAACACGACGCCCCCGAGCCACTCATCGCGACATAGCCCTGCCCCCCAGCCGCCTGTTTGAGGGCGCTGAGGCAATCGGCAATGGCTGGCAGCAAGCCAATGGCGGCGGACTGCAAATCATTGCCCTCGGCCTGCAAGAAGCTGATCAAGTCGTCGAGCTGGGCAAAACCCTGCGGCACCGGCGCGGCGGGGCGCATCTCAGTGCTGGCATTCAGGGCGGCGAAAACCTGCGCCGTCGACAGCGGTTGGCGCGGATTGACCAGCACAATATCGGCCTCTGGCAGGGCGGTGCGCGGCGTCACCTGCTCGCCCATGCCGCCCATAAACGCGGGCCGTGCACCCAGACACACCGGCACATCGGCGCCCAGCGACAGCGCCAGTGCGGCCACATCAATCTGCGACGGGTCAATGTCGAACAAACCCATCAGGCCGCGCAAACACGCCGCCGCATCGCTCGACCCGCCGCCCAAACCGGCGGCAATCGGCAGGTTTTTCTCCAATTCAATAGCCACGCGAAGCGGTGCCCCAAGGGCTTTTTCCAGCGCTTGGTGAGCCCGAAAAACCAGATTGTCATCGCCCTGCATGGTGCTGGCATAGCTCGTTGTCTCAGCCTTTGCCAGCCTCAGCTGATCGCCCGTATCAGCAAAAGCGACGAGGCTTTGCAAAGCGTGATAGCCGTTTTCCAGCCGCCCCAACACGCGCAGGGAAAGGTTCACCTTGGCCGGTGCAAACACCGTGGCGATGC
>JAHEIG010000110.1:77-17895 GCA_024639515.1 Rhodobiaceae bacterium
CCTCAGCCTCAATGAGGGCAACCGAGATGGAAAACTGGCCGCCCCATTAATGACGGTGTCGTATTGGATGAACCGGCTGCAAAATCTTGATGTTGACAAGCCGGTCTTTGTCACGCTCAACCCAGCCGAACCACCGGCACCGGAGCTGACTTACGGGCATTATGTCTATGATCACCCGCAATTCGATGGCGGCGCCATAGAAGCACAGAAAAAACTGGCCAGTCTGCAAGGCACGCGGCGCACTTGGTTTTGCGGCGCCTGGACAGGCTTTGGTTTCCACGAAGATGGCTTGCAATCGGCCCTGCGCGTCACCGATGGGCTGGCCCAAATTGGCGCGCCGCTGGTGGCGGCGACGAAATCGCCTGAGGCGGCTGAATGAATGGCACCCCACCAAGCCTGCTGAAAAGTTGCTTGTATTTCGGGCGGGTGCGCCACGCCCGCTATAAGCCCAAAAAACACCGGCTGAATTACGCCGTGTTTTCCGCCCTGTTTGATGTTGATGAGGTCGATAGCGGCTTTGGCGATGAACGCCCGCGTTTGCTCTCTGTCAATCGCTTCAATCTGTTCAGCGTCTATCAAAAAGACCACGGCGCCAAAGATGGGTCGGCTTTGCGCCCGTTTATCGAGGGCCTATTGGCCAAAAAAGCCATGCCGCCGCCGACGCGCATCCTGATGATGTGCTATCCACGGCTCTTGGGCTGGGTGTTTAACCCGATCACCGCCTATTACTGCCTATACCAGCACAATGACCAAGAGCAGATTGGCGCGATGGTCTATGAGGTGCGCAACACGTTCGGCGAAGACCATATCTATGTCGCTTGTCTCGACGACACGACGGCGGAAACCGCCACCTTACATCGCCGCGATAAGCTATTTCATGTCTCGCCCTTTATTGGCATGCAGGCGCAATATCACTTCTCAACCGCCCTGCCCGATGACGACATGCGGCTGGTTATTCGTGAAACCGAGGCGCAAGAGCCGCTTTTGGTTGCCAGTTTTACCGGCCAACGCCGCCGCCTGAGCGATGCCACGCTTGTGGCGGCTTTTTTCAAATATCCTTTGATGACGTTTAAGGTTTTGATTGCAATCCACTACGAAGCTGGCAAACTTGTTTTAAAAGGAGTGCGCCTCACAAAGCGTCCGGCGAAACCAGAAAACCGGATAAGCTATTGAGCAACGCACCACATGAGAGGGTCAATGGTTGACAACCAGTCCAATTTTGAAAACCGCTTAAAGGGGCTTCCAGCCTCAGCACGGGTGATTTTTTTCATGTTGAAACGCCTGCGCCACGGCGCTGTTAATGTCGCTTTGCCGGATGGGCGGGTGTTCCATTTCGGGGCTAGCGATACGGCCGAAGCGGGCCTGATTACGGTGCATAATATGGCGTTTTTCCAGCGTCTTTTGCGGCGCGGCAGTATGGGCTTTGCTGAGTCCTATATGGATGGTTGGTGGGGCACAGACGACCTCAGCCATCTCTTGAAAATCCTCAATCGAAATGTCGAAACCTACAGCCAAACGATTGAGAATAATTGGGTTTCCAAAGCCCTCAATAAGCTGGTTCACCGCCTGCGCCCGAACACCCGGGCTGGCTCAAAAAAGAATATTCACGCCCATTATGACCTAGGCAATCAGTTCTATAAATTATGGCTCGACCGGTCGATGACCTATTCCGCCGCCCGCTATAGCAATAGCGATATGAGCCTGCAGCAAGCACAAGAAGAAAAATACCGCTCTCTGGCGCAAACCGCCGAGATTGGACCAAATGATCATGTGCTGGAAATTGGCTGCGGCTGGGGCGGCTTTGCTGAATTTGCCGCCCGTGAAATCGGCTGTCAGGTCACCGGCATCACCATCTCCAATGAACAACTGGCCTATGCTCAAGAGCGCATCTCAAAAGCCGGTTTGAGCGACCGGGTTGACCTGCAATTCCGCGACTATCGCGATGTCAGCGAAAAATATGACAGGATTGTCTCCATCGAAATGTTTGAAGCGGTTGGGGAAAATTACTGGCCGAGCTATTTCTCGCAAATCCGCGACTGCCTAAAACCGGGCGGCAAAGCGGGTCTGCAGGTGATTACCATCGCCAATGAACGTTATGCCAGCTATCGCAAGAGCGTCGACTTCATCCAACGCTATATATTCCCCGGCGGTATGCTGCCGTCGCCGGAAATTCTCTATAGCAAATTCAAAGACGCCGGTCTGAAGCTCGACCAGCAAGTCGACTTTGCCCTCGACTATGCCCGCACCCTGGCCGAATGGCGGCTGATGTTTCTTGATGCGTGGCCGGAAATCGAAAAACTGGGCTTTGATGTACGTTTCCGCAATATGTGGGAATATTATCTCGCCTATTGTGAGGCTGGCTTTAGCTCAAAAAGCATCGACGTATCGCATTTTATTCTGTCACACGACACAGCCTAACCAATAGCTGGCTGACTAGCGCGCGGTTGAGCGCCCGACAAGGCGAACATACAGCCCACGCGGCAGCATATTAATCAGCCGCAGCAACAAGCTAAACCGACGCGGGAATGAGATATGCGTCTTGGCTTGCCCGAGACCTTTGACCATGCGTCGCGCCGCCTCCTCAGCCGAGATGATAAACGGCATGGAGAAGGTGTTCACATCAGTGGCTGGGGTTTTGACAAAGCCCGGGGCTATCATGGAAACACCGACACCATGGTCGGCCAAATCCATCGCCATCGACTCGCCGAGATTAAACAGCGCCGCTTTGCTGGCCCCATAAGCCGCCGAGGTTGGCAAGCCGCCATAGCCAGCGACTGATGACACCAAAGCCAAACGCCCCGCCCCACGGCCCACCATCAGCGGCACCAGCGGTGCCATGGCATTGACGGCGCCGGTCAGATTGACCTCAAATGTGCGATCGAACAAGCTGACGTCAAAATCCGGCAAAGCGGTTGGCAAATAGATTCCTGCATTCATTACGCCCAGCGCAATCGACCCGAGCTGGCTCTCAATCGTCTCGACCACAGCTTGCATCGCCGCGCGGTCGGTGACGTCGCCGACAAAACTATGAATATTGGCGTGTTGGGCGGCGATCTCATCAAGTGCTTGTTGGCGCCGCGCAGAAATGGCGACTTGCCAGCCCTGAGTGGCCATCTCAAGTGCTAAAGCCGCACCAATGCCAGATGAGGCACCGGTGATCCACACGCAGCCATCGCTTGGGTGCATCGCTCGTGGGGCCATAATTAAGGCAGCTTCCAGCGATCGCGAGACGGCAGGTCACTCACCTTCACCGGCTCGATACGCACTTCTTGCTTGCCGATTTTGAAAGTTGAGCGGATCCATTGGCCTTGGCGCGAATACCAGATGTCTAATTTCAAATCGCCCATCAAACGGTGATGCACCGCCTCGACCGGCCCGTTCGGGGTTTGCACGGTCTCGACGCCAAGCGCCTCAATATCGACATTCAAAATGCGGCCATCTTGCGAACTCAGCAGCTTGTCTTGATAGACAAAATTCGGGTTGAAATAGCTCGTCGATATCGCCGCCTCACTAACCGCGTCAGAGACTTTGGTACCACGCCCGACCAACTCGGCGCCTTGGCGCTCGATGCTGACAAATTCATCATCGCCATTATTATCGGTTTTTGAATTTAACGAGATAAGCTGGCCATCGCGCCACACCTCGCGGCTGGCATGCAGATAGCGGAACAGCGGAATAAAACCGAACTTCAAATTAATATTGATATAAATATCGACAATCAGATTGCCGTCTTCGTCATAGCTGAAGGATTCGCTTTGAAAGCCGACGCGCTTGTCGCGCAAGATAATTTCATAGGCTAATTGATTGTTTTCTGGAATGCCCGACAGCCAATCGCGCGAAATGCTCAACCCATTGGTCGCACCACTCAAAGCAGACGGGGCCGCCAACAGCATGGCAATGCCGAAAACAAAGAAAAATTTAGCGCGTGAAAAGATCTCTGACCATCCCGAGAACGCCCTGCTCAAAGAACAAAGCGCCATCCGTAACAGCTAGACAAATGCAGTCTTCATCACCTTGCGCGCGCGGGCGGTGATGAATGTCTTCATTGGCAATCGCCAAATCGCCACGTTCAAACAATTTTTTGCCGTCGCTAAACGCGCCACGCAGAACCAAGGTCGCCTCAACGCCATTATGCGAGTGGCGCGGCGCCGCATTGCCCGGTTTGATTTTTAATAATTTTACTTCTTCACCGCGATCACCAATTGGCAGCGACATTTGCCGCACGCCCGGATAGGCAAAACGCCAGCGCGTCTCGTCAATCGATTGACCGAGGACGGCTCGTAAAGGTGCTGGAATATCGCTATCGCCATACGTGTCTGCGTCGCTGGCGGCACTGGTGGTTTCGGCATCTAGCTTATCGTCGAGGCGGGCCTGAAGCTTATAAAGCATGTCGTTCGACACACTGACTGGCTCAGCTTCATCTAACAAGACGCCGTGCAGGCTTTCGAGATTGCTTAGACGCTGGCGCGCTTCCGACGAAAGGGTCACGTAGCTGGCCATCAGCACAGCCATACCCTGCCCCAGACTGCCCGCAGCATATTTGGCCATCAGATTTTCTTGGCCTGATCGGTTTTTGAACGCTGCTTCCAAAAATAACCCCCTTAAAACGTGCTCTCTATGATTATATACTCATACGATATAGATTAACAATTGGATTTATCCAGCCCGCTTTTTTTTATTTCCGCAGGAGTACCCCGTGCACATTCACCCCTCAATGATTAACGCTATCGGCAATACTCCTCTAATCAAACTGCAAAAAGCATCTGACGAAACCGGCTGCAACATTCTCGGCAAGGCTGAGTTTATGAATCCCGGCCAATCGGTGAAAGACCGCGCCGCCCTGTTTATTATCCGCGACGCCGAAAAAAAGGGCTTTCTAAAGCCTGGCGGCACGATTGTTGAGGGCACAGCCGGCAATACTGGCATTGGTATCGCGCTGGTCGCCAATGCGCTGGGCTATAAATCAGTGATTGTCATCCCTGACACACAAAGTCAGGAAAAAAAGGACATGCTGCGTCTGGCCGGTGCCGAGCTTATCGAAGTGCCAGCCGTGCCGTATAAAGACGATAATAATTATGTGAAATATTCTGGCCGACTGGCGGCTGAACTGGCTGAAAAATCGGATAATGGCGCGATTTGGGCTAATCAATTTGACAATGTCGCCAACCGGCAGGCGCATATCGACACCACCGGCCCCGAAATTTGGCAACAAACGGAGGGGCAAGTCGACGGCTTTACTTGTGCCATTGGCACAGGTGGCACACTGGCTGGCACGGCGATTTATCTGAAGCAACAAAACGCCGATATTCGCATCGCCGCCGCCGACCCGATGGGGGCCTGCATGTATCATTGGTACAAACATGGCGAGCTGAAAGCCGAAGGCACCTCGATCACCGAAGGCATTGGCCAAGGGCGGGTGACGGAAAACCTCGTCGACGCGCCGATTGACGATGCCTATCAAATCCCCGACGCCGAAGCCCTGCCGATTGTTTTCGACCTATTGAGCGAAGAAGGCCTATGCCTTGGCGGCTCCAGCGGGATTAATATTGCCGGTGCCATGCGGATGGCGCGCGAGCTTGGGCCGGGCCATACAATTGTAACGATTTTGTGCGATTATGGCACACGCTATCAGTCGAAACTGTTTAACCCAGCGTTTTTGAAGGAAAAGGGGCTGCCCTATCCGAGCTGGCTTTAGGAAGCGCTGTGAGCCGACACCCCACCACTGTTACCTACCTCGCCATGGAGAAGCCGTTTGACGATTCGGCGCATACCAGCGAAGCGGTGGCGTGGCCGGATGGCTTGTCATGGCGGCGCGTCGACAATATGCCGCTGGATGACTATCGGCGGCTGTATGATGAAGTCGGGCGCGAGTGGCATTGGGTTAACCGCCGGCATTTAACCGACCGTCATCTAGCCGGGCTTATCCATCATCCGGAGACGCGTATTTTCGTGCTCTATCGCAGCCTTAAAGCAATCGGCTTTGTTGAGCTGAATTTGCGCTTCTTCCCCGAAATTGAAATTGTTTTTATCGGTCTAGTCAGAATTGAGCTGGGGCTTGGGCTGGGCAAAAAACTGGTTCATGCGGCGTTGCATGAGATTTTGAAAAACAACCCGAAGCGCGTGATTATACAAACCTGCACGCTCGACCATCCACGCGCCCTGCCACTGTATCAGCGTTTCGGCTTCCGTCCCTATGATCGCAAAAAAGTGGTGATTGTCGACGACTAGTGCTGCAACACTTGGCTGAGGAACAGTTTGGTGCGGTCGTTTTGTGGGTTGCTGAAAAAGTCTTGCGGATTGTTTTCTTCGACAATCTCGCCTTCATCCATGAAAATTACCCGATCGGCGACTTTGCGGGCAAACCCCATTTCATGCGTCACGCACAGCATGGTCATGCCGTCATGCGCTAATTCGACCATCACATCGAGCACTTCTTTGATCATCTCTGGATCAAGTGCTGAGGTTGGCTCATCAAACAGCACGACGCGCGGGTTCATGCACAAGGTTCTGGCAATCGCCACACGTTGCTGCTGACCGCCGGATAATTGCCCCGGATATTTATCCGCCTGATCGGGGATACGCACACGTTCGAGATATTTGCGAGCCAGTTCTTCCGCCTCGGCCTTGGCCATTTTGCTTACCCAAATCGGCGCTAGCACACAGTTTTCCAGAACCGTCAAATGCGGGAATAAATTAAACTGCTGAAACACCATGCCGACATTGCTACGGATTTCTTCCAACCCTTTTGAGCTGTCATCAAGCACCACGCCCTCGACGCGAATGCTGCCCTCTTGGTGTTGCTCAAGCCGGTTGATACAGCGGATGAGGGTTGATTTACCTGACCCTGAAGGGCCGCAAATCACTGTCTTCTCGCCCTGCTCGACGGTCAGATTAATATCGCGCAGTACATGGAAATTGCCGAACCATTTGTTCATTTGTTTTATTTCGATAATCGGATCGCTCATCTTAAGTCCTAATCTCTTTCCGTCGAGAGACGGTTTTCCATGAATATTGAATAACGCGACATGGCGAAGCAAAACACCCAAAACACGAAGGCTGCAAACGCATAGCCGGTGATATGGGTTTCTGGTGTCGCCCAACTGGCATCGGTAAAGTGAAACTGTACAATGCCGAGCAAATCAAACAGCCCGACAATCAGCACCAATGTGGTGTCTTTGAACAGCCCGATAAAGGTATTCACAATCCCTGGGATAACCAGCTTCAAGGCCTGCGGCAGGATAATCAGCCGCATGCTTTTCCAATAACCCAGCCCGAGCGCTGCCGCCGCCTCATATTGGCCTTTCGGGATAGCTTGCAGCCCGCCACGCACAACCTCTGCCATATAGGCAGAGGAGAACAGCGCCACACCAATCAGGCAGCGCATTAATTTATCGAAATTCACCCCATCCGGCAAAAACAGCGGCAACATCACTGAGGCCATGAACAACACGGTAATCAGCGGCACGCCACGGAATATCTCAATGAAACCGATACATAGGCTACGCACAATCGGCATTTGAGAGCGCCGCCCAAGGGCCAGCAAAATGCCCAGCGGCAAAGATGCGACAATGCCGGTAATCGCCACCACCAAAGTCACCAACAGGCCGCCCCAATCGGTGGTTTCAACCGGTTCCAGACCAAAACGGCCGCCGGTCAGCATGATAAAAGCAAAGACCGGGAAAAAACCGAGCAGATAAATCACATTGGCGCGTTTAAACGGCGCCGCAGGAATAAGCAGCGGGATCAGCCCAATCACCCCCGAGGCAAAGACCAGATCAACCCGCCAGCGTTCCAGCTCTGGATAGCGGCCATAAATGAACTGCCCGAGCTTGGCGTCGACAAATGGCCAGCACGCCCCTTGCACCGCCTTCAAACAGGCGTCGCGATTGGCGCCGCTAAAGGTCGCGTCAATATAGGCCCAATGCACCAGCGTATCGATGGTCAGATAAAGCACCGCCATAGCGACCAGCGTCAGCAGCGTGTCACTTGGTGTGGCAAACAGATTAGTGCGTATCCAGCCCCGTACCCCGACCGTGTGAACCGGTGCCGGACGCGGCGGTTTGGGGGTCCAATGGGTGGCGCTACTCATGCGTTCTGCCCAACCAACGCAATGCGCTTATTATAGCTATTCATCGCCCATGAGGTGAGCAAGCTCAGGCTCAAATAAACCATCATGGTGATGAAAATAATTTCTACCGCTTGGCCAATCTGCGTCAGCGTGGTGCCGGCAAACACCGAGACAATATCGGGATAGGCAATGGCCACGGCGAGCGACGAGTTTTTCGTCAGATTGAGATATTGGCTGGTTAGCGGCGGAATAATAACCCGCATCGCTTGTGGAATAATGACCAGCCGCAAAGTGGTGTTGTTGGACAACCCAAGCGCGGCGGCGGCCTCGCGCTGGCCCTGCCCGACCGAGACAATGCCGGAGCGGACAATCTCTGAGATGAAGGCGGCGGTATACAGGCTCAAAGCCAGCAGAAGCGCCGCGAATTCGGGGATGATATTGACCCCGCCACGGAAGTTAAAGCCGCGCAAGGCGGGCACATCTGCGGCGAACGGAAAGCCCGCCATGGCATAGGCAATAGCAAACATGGTGCCGGCGCCAAGCGCCAAAACCCGCCAATAGCTCTGTGGGGTGCCGGTGGTGAGGAATTTTTTATGGGCCCGGCGACGCATGACAAACCACGCCGTCAAACTGATGGCCAAGGCGGCGACATACCAGCCCGCCCCCTCCAGCATGGTAAAGCCGGGCAGCACAATGCCCCGATTACTCAAAAATGCGCTATCGCCAATCTCAATCGCCCGACGCGGCGATGGCAGATTGCGCAGCACGCCAAAATACCAAAACATAATCTGCAACAGCAGCGGCACATTGCGGAAGATTTCGATATACACCATGGCGATTTTGCTGATCAGCCAATTGCTCGACAAGCGCGCCACACCAATGACAAAGCCAAGCACCGAGGCCAAAACAATACCAATCACCGAAACCAACAAAGTGTTCAGTAGGCCAATAATCAGCACGCGCTGATAAGTGTCGTCTTCAGTGTATTCAATCAGCGTCTGGCTAATGCCGAAACCGGCGCGTTCATTCAGAAAGCCAAAGCCGGAAGCGATGTTCTGGCGCTCCAGATTGCCGGTTACATTCGACACCAACCAGCTTAACCCCAGGCCCAACAGCACCAACATCAGAAACTGCAAAACCACGTCGCGGCGTGACATTATGGTCGAAAGTTTTGAGATAGCCTCAACTCCGAAGGGTTATCGAGAAGGGTTAGCGAATGGGCGGCGCGTATTGCAGGCCGCCATCTTTCCATAGCGCGTTGACGCCACGGGCAATGCCCAGCGGGGTGTCTTTACCGACATTGCGCTCAAAGGTTTCGGCATAATTGCCGACCGTGCGGATGATGTGATAGCTCCAATCATTGGGGATGCCCATATTGTCGCCGAATGTGCCATCAAGCCCAAGCAAGCGGCGAATATTCGGGTTTTTCGACGTCTTCATCGCCTCGATATTGGCCGAGCTGACGCCGAGCTCCTCAGCATTGACCATCGCATGATGCGACCATTGCACAATGTCGCCCCATTGATCATCGCCTTGGCGCACCACCGGCCCCAGCGGTTCTTTGGAAATGATTTCCGGTAGCACGATATGGGCTTTCGGGTCGGTCAGTTTCAGGCGTTGCGCATACAGCGCTGATTGGTCAGTGGTATAGGCATCGCAGCGGCCCGCATTATAGGCCGAGACCGCTTCATCGGCTTTTTCAAAAGCGACGATTTCATAGGTCATGCCATTGGTGCGGAAATAATCAGCCGCGTTCAACTCTGTGGTGGTGCCAAGGTTGGTGCACAGGCTGGCGCCATCTAGTTCCAGCGCGCTTTTAATGCCCAGCTCGGCCAGCACCATAAAGCCCTGCCCGTCATAATAATTGACGCCGGTAAAGTCGACACCGAGCGCGGTATCGCGGTGCATTGACCATGTCGTGTTGCGGGCCAGCAAATCGACCTCGCCCGATTGCAGCGCGGTAAAGCGTTCTTTGGCAGATAGCGGGGTGAATTTAACGTTCTCATCTGAGCCGAAAACGGCGGCGGCGACAGCCCGGCATAAATCAACATCAATGCCGTTCCAATTGCCTCTATCGTCAGGGTTAGAAAACCCCGGCAGGCCTTGCGAGACGCCACATTTGACGTAGCCCCTCTCCTGCACGACGGCCAGCGTCTCGCCAGCGGCAAAGCTGAAATTCAAAGTGGAGACGCAAACTGCGAAAACGAGAGCTACACGTTGCACACACATTTCTACAAGCTTTTTCATTGGAGACCTCTTAAAGTATCGGCATAGCGTAACATATCCATGCAGGAAAAAAACAGATGAAAGACGAAACAAAAATCATTTTGGCTGGTCGCCACCCGCATGAACACGAGGGCGCGGTGAACACCCCTGTATATCACGCTTCGACCATTCTGTACCCCTCTTTGGCGGCTATTCGCGGCAATGAGCCAATGCGTTACACCTATGCCCGTCGCGGCACCCCAACATCGACGGCCCTGGAAGAAGCGATGATGGATATTGAGGGCGCCGATGGCTGTGTGCTGACCCCGTCAGGCTCGTCGGCTGTTTCCACCGCCATTCTCAGTGTGGTGAAATCTGGCGACCATTTGCTGATGGTCGATAGCGCCTATTACCCAACACGCTCATTTTGCGATAAATTTCTCACCCGCATGGGGGTTGAGACGGAGTATTACGACCCGCTAATCGGCGGCGATATCGAAACCCTCATCCGCCCCAATACCAGCCTGATTTTCATGGAAAGCCCCGGTTCGCAGACCTTTGATGTGCAAGATGTCCCAGCCATTGTGGCGGCGGCCCAAAAAGCCTCGGTGAAAACCGCCATCGACAACACCTGGGCATCACCGCATTTTTTCAAACCGCTGGCCCATGGTGTCGATTTATCCATCCAAGCGGCAACCAAATATATTATCGGCCACGCCGACGCCCTGCTCGGCACGGTTTGCGCCAATGGAAATGTCTATCGTGATTTGCGCCACACCCACGGTCTGCTTGGCCTGTGCGCCGCCCCGGATGATGTATTTCTCGCTTTGCGCGGTATGCGGACGCTGGCGACACGGCTCAAACAACATGAGCAAGCGGCGCTTGAGATTGCCGCTTTTTTGTCTGAGTTTGATTTTGTCCGCGAGATTTTGCACCCCGGCTTCGAAGGTGCCGCCGGACACGATTTGTGGAAGCGCGATTTCACCGGCGCCGCTGGGCTTTTCGCCATTGAAGTTGACCCGTTAGACGAAGAAAGCCTCGCCGCCATGCTGGATAATATGTCGCTTTTCGGCATGGGGTATAGCTGGGGCGGCTATGAGAGCCTGATCCTCCCCGCCGAGATTACTCGCACCGCCACCGAGCATAACCAGACGCGGCAAATCATCCGCCTGAATATCGGTCTCGAACATGTCGATGACTTAAAAAATGATTTATATCACGGCTTTGTGCGCGCTGGTTGCATCAAAATCTAAGCGTCTCTAGAAGTCGTCTGGAATGAAATCCTCAGCCCGTTGCATGGCTTCGCCAAGTTCTTCGGCACTCATTTCAGAGGATAATTCCTTCATTGACGAAGCGGCGAAAGGGTGAAATCCGCGATGGCTCGAGAGCTCATAGAATTTATAGGCCTCGATTTTATCTTGCTCGATACCCTCACCGCTTTTCAGCATAGCGGCGATATTTAGCATTGCTGAAGGCACGCCATATTGCGCCGCTCGCAAATATAATTTGGCGGCTTTTTCCAGATCGCGCGGCACCCCTGTGCCATTGTCGTAATAATGCGCCAGCTCGGTCAAAGCGCGCGGATCATCGGCCTCGGCTGCCTGTTTGAGATAGGTCACCGCGACCACCAAATCGCGCTCGACGATTTTGGCGTCGAAATATTCCACCGCCAATTGATAGGCAGCGCCAGCGTCACCGGCGGCGGCGGCTTTCTTCCAGTGCTCAATGGCTTCTGGATAAAGCCCGCGTTTATACATCAGCTGCCCCTCGCCTTCGCTATAGCTGGCGGCGGGCGACCACAAGGCCAGCAACACCAGTATGCTCAGCGTCACGAGGGCTGAGAGCTCAAAGATTTTTGTGAAGCGTGTGGCTGAAGCCGGTTTGACTTTGGCATTTTGCATTTTTTTGGTTCCGTTAGTTTGTCAAATTGACTTATTGGTGTGAAATTATTAAGGGTTATGGTGATATAAACAGGTTGAAAACGCAACCTTTTTGGAGCTTCGAACGTGATAATTGGTATTACCTGTAACCGTAAAGAGCATGAAATAGATACGCTCCAATCGGTTAACCACACCTACTTAAAGGCGGTGGAAACCCACATGCAGGCGCAGTCGCTGCTGATCCCCGCCGCCACCAATGGTGGCCACAGGCTGAACGCCGAGCTTATTCTTGACCGCATTGATGGGCTTTTGGTGACCGGCAATCGCAGTAATTTGCACCCATCGTGCTATGGCGGCGATGAAACCGATCATCACGGCCCGTATGACGCGCAGCGCGACGATGCAGCGCTGGCGCTGATCGATGGGGCGATTGCCCGCAATATGCCGCTTTTGGCCATTTGCCGTGGCTTGCAAGAATTAAACGTCGCCTGCGGTGGCACATTGCGCAATGACATCCACAAGCTCGACGACCATTTCGACCACAAAACCCCGTCAATAACCCGCCTCGATGACAAACAAGCGGCGGCCGCCGAAATTTATGCCCCGCGCCACGATATTGTGCTGACACAAGGCGGCTATTTGGCCAATTTACTCGGGGTTGAGCGGGCCCGCGTCAACTCCCTGCACCGCCAAGCGATTGATCAGCTCGGCGACGGTCTGGCGGTCGATGCGCAGGCCGATGACGGCACCATTGAAGCAATCCGCCATACGCAAAACGATTTCTGCATTGGCGTGCAATGGCACCCTGAAATGCAACCCGGCGAAAACATTATCTCGCAACCACTATTTGCCGATTTTGACCGCGCCATGGCGGCCCGCAGGTAAGCCAATGGCCAGTGCCGCTGACTTCATCATCGCCGCCGGCCCGAAAGCCTATCAGCATATTCAACAGCACGGCCTGTCGCCCGACCATATCAGCACGATTTTTGGCGCCTCGGGTGCTGCCAAATGGCTGACCATTGCTGGCCTTGATGCGGCTGTGTTTGGTGATTTTATGCACCAACGCCAAAATCCGACACCTGTCGGTTTATACGGCACCTCTGTCGGTGCCTTCAAACTGGCAGCGGCGGCGCGCACCAAACCGGTCGAAGCCTTGGCGGTGATGGCCGAGGCCTACATTCAGCAAAGCTATAGCAATGGCATGAGCCGCCAGATTATCGCTGACGAAACCAGCAAAATTCTCACCAAAGTGATAAATGCCGAGTCTGGCGGGGTCGGTGAAATTCTGTCCAATAGCCGCTATCACCTGCATGTCGGCGCGGTGCGCTGTCATGGGCTTTTGAACAACACCGATTTTGCCCGCCTTGGGGCGGCCATGGGCGTGGCCGGTCTGGGCGCGATGTTTACCCCGCGTCATTTGCGCGGTATGACCGAGCGGACGATTTTCTCGGACCCGCGTAGCGATTTACACTTCACCGCACGCGACGGTTATCCGGTGCGCAAAATGACCCTCACCAGGGATAATTTGCGCGATGCGCTGGTCGCCTCTGGCTCGATACCGATTTACATGCATGGCGTGCGCTTCGCCGAAGATCCGCAGCATCTATATCACGATGGCGGCATGCTGGATTATCACCCCATCCCCTCCGCCTTTTGGCCTGCCCAAGATGGGCTGGTGCTGTATCCGCATTTTATGGATTATTTCAAAATCCGCTGGTTTGACAAATTCTACCGCTGGCGACGCGCCACTGGCAGCCAGCTTGATAATGTGGTGATGCTGGCGCCGACGCCGGCTTTCGTCGCCTCCTTACCAAACAGCAAAATCCCTGACCGGCATGATTTCATCAGCCATGCCCGCAAAGACCACATACGCGTCGATAATTGGCGGCATGTGGTCTCGCGCTCGCGTGATTTAGGGGCGCAGTTTCTGGAACTGGTCAAAAGCGGCGATATCGCCGCCCATGTGGTGGCTTTATAAGTTTATTGCACCTGCGATACGGTGACCGAGATGTCGTCAGCCGTGATGCCGCAAGAGGTCAAAATTTCTTTGAAATAGCCCTGCCAGACGGCGTCTCTATTTTGCCATGCCACGGCCTCTTTATATTTGGTAATTGACACATGCGTATCAATCGCACCCATATCGCCATCTTCAAACACCAGAGGCGAGGAGGAATAAGTGACTGGTGCATTGGCTCGCTCGTGCTGGATCAGCGCATCAAGCGAGCGCAGCGCATCCTGTTGAGCGAATTTGGCGCATTTGTTTTTGTAAACCACAATGATTTTTCCCGGTTTAGCAACCGGCGAGCGCGCTTCGATGAGGGCTTTTCGATCCGCTTCGGCTTGCTTTTCCACCCGTACATCTTCAGCTGATTTCGATTTATAATGCACCTCGCCGGCTTTGTGGTGACCGGCCAAAGCTGGTGCTGCAAAAGCCGCAAGACTGGCGGCGATGCTCAGCGTCATGCCGGTTTTAACTGCCTTAAACATTGTTTCCTCACTTACGTAAAAGCCTAACTACGAAGCAGAGGCTAACATTATTCGACCGTTTTTCCAGCCCAAATTAGCGCCAAGACCGCAGCTTTGGCAAAATATCATAAGCTGAAAAATGGCGACCCCGGCAGGACTTGAACCTGCAACCTCAAGATTAGAAGTCTCGCGCTCTATCCAGTTGAGCTACGGGGCCATTTGGCATTGCCCCCAAGAATTCACTTGTTAACAGTGACTTAGGAGCTAATTCGATTTACCTCAAATCCGGTCAGCCACCAAGTAAATTCAACTTACTGCTGACATAGTGCTGACATTTACCCCCCCCTTAATCATTTCGACGGGCGCGCAAGGAGTAAATGGTAAACCTAACTAACAAGCTTGTCGTTTCTGCAGGACCGCCTAGAGCCAAAACTTACATCCGCCTAGGGGATGTTACCATATAAGGCTATAGCAATGATAATTAGCAAGCAAAAGGAACTATACCTGCGACTTGAGTTATCCCTATATCCATTCTCGCATCAAAAAAATTGCCAGACAGGCCGCCCGATTTGTCGGACAGAGAAATCTCGAAATTTTTCGCCACGACATCAGCGCAGGCCAGCCGACATGCCGGTGCCGATGATCGCAATATGCTGCTTGTCCGATGGCACCTAAGTACAGTCCCTTCAGGAGCGCCAAACAAATACCGCGACTTATGCTAGGCGTTCATCTCTCGTAGTTGCTGCTCGGTAGGTTTTGCATCAACCTCGCCGCGATGCGCCGCCGCCAGATCGGTAATAACATTATGGTCGAGAATTGAGATGACATTATCATCCTCATCGAGGAATGCGACAGCACCGTAATTGGTGAAATACAGCTCAGTATATTCTGGAAAATTTGTTTCCTCATGAACAGAATCGAGCGGCTCATAGCCATAATCTCCCGCTACAGCCGCACCGGCGCGATACTCCATGCGCCCTTTGACCATATAATATTCACCCGCCCCCAAATGCCGGTGTTTGGCAAAAAAGGAGCCGGGCTGAGCACGAAATAAGACTGTCCAGCGGCCTGTTTCAGGCGACGTTCGAAGGACCCTATAGTCAATCCCTTCTGCCAAAGGCACCCAGGGCAAGTCCGCTGTTTTGACCAAAATATCACTCATCGGATCAGTGCTCATCTTTGTCTCCTCTTTATGTTTATTAACCGAACAGGCCTAAGCGGGTATCGTGACCGGCCGGGCGATGATGGTTTAGACGACGGGCCGAATACCCCATCGACCAAGCCTTCTCGATCGTTTACTTATTGAAATCCATAAGAACAGGCATGAATTTCCAACTTGGCTCGTTGGTAAAATATTTCTCTGCCAAACTCTCAAGGAACCCGCTTTCCTGACGCCAAGCCAGATAAGTTTCATATGCCGTACGGCTTTCCCAAATTGTTACAGCTTCAATCACGTCGCTATCATCATTCTCGCTGAGATAGACAAAATGGCAGCCGGCAAAAGCTTTTGTACCGGGCAAAATAAGCGACATTTCATGCAGAAATTCTGCTCTCAGTTCGGGCTTCACCGATACGGATAAATTAACAATACAAGTCATTAGGTTTCCTCTCATTTATAAGACTATGATGATTAAACAAAAACCGCCGCGTTGCAATATAGTTGCTCAAGCGGCCGCAAGACAAATTTGCAACATTTGTAAAAGGCTATAGCAATAATAATTAGCTAGCAAAGGGAACTATATCAGCGATTTCAATTCTTCCTATATCCATGCCAACCTCATAAAAACTTGTGATAGAAAAAGGGCTAATATCGCTACTGGTATGAGCTAAAGTAATTTCGCCGCATATTTGCTTTAAAGCAGTTTTCGTGACCTCTTGAAGCATCGCAAAATCATAAAAATATTCAGCTAGCCGCGGCATTTTTAGAGCTTTCCGAGCATTGTTTTTTTCCTCCAAACGCTCTTTAACTAGCTGCGCTAAATCAGCCACAAAAAGATTGTCGGTGATGTTTAAGATTCTCGTCAAGCGCGAATAAGGTACTTCATGAACCACCTTATAGTGGTCTGCATTTGGCTTATGATCGTGAGCTATATCTTCATCCAAGAAAACCATGGCACGCGGGATGTTTAATTCATCTGCCACTCTTCTCGTAATCGCCGATATTCCTTTTTCTGAGGGAGGGTCACCTTGGGTTACAAGCAAGACCGGCATATTTGGTGGTCTAGTGACCCAATGCTCTCTCAATCCTTTTATGATTTGCTTAGCAACAAGCCTGGGTTCCCTGGGGTCATAATAACCCATCCCCTCGATTATAAGTGGGTGATAAGATTTCAGGAGGTCTGTATTCATTCTGTAATCCCTTGCGCCTAAACAGGCGTCGCAAACAAAGGCGTACTAATCGTCAAAAATCCTGATCATTTATATTTTGTCGATGCAAACTAACGTAAACTAAATCTCAATTAGGATGCAATACACGATGCGAGATAAATCTGGACGTTTTGTTAGTTTTTGACTTAAGTATTAGCCTCTGGCTAATTGGCTGATTAGCTGGGCTGCTAAAGCCGAACCGCTCAAAAAAGCATCCTCAACTTCGGAGCCTCTGCACCAGTCACCAGTTGCTGACACCCCCATAGATTCATCCAACAGGTAAGGATTAACCTCGCTGGCTGCGGCATTTTGGGTCGATGCGTAGCGCCAACGATGCACTTGATTATAGCCGCTAGCGTCTGTTTTAATTCCAGTTATTCTCTCAAAACGCTGCTTTATTATTGAACTAACAGTATCCAAATCGTCTTCAATATGCGCGTCGGACCATTGATGCTTTGTCTGCACTACAAGCGCAAGGCCACCGCCTCGACCTGGTTTAGTTGAATTCACCGCGGAGAAGCCAAGTATTTCATCCTCAAAATGGGCACAGTCCCAGTCCATATCGGGCGCCTCCTGGTTGCCAAAACCTAACATTAACGAATGGCAACCTATCATCTGGGCACTCTTCAGTGCGTCAGCAAAAGCGATATTTGGCGCAACCAACGCCTGTACTTGTATAGGCGGCATAGCCAAAGCGACATGAGCAAAGGGCCCGAAACGTTCTGCGCCGCAGTGCAAAAAAATTTTGCCCGCATTTCCTGTTACCAAATCCACCTTACAATCGAGATAAAGCTTCCAGTTGGGGCGGTTGGCTAGTAATACCTTACCAATC
>JAHEIG010000121.1 GCA_024639515.1 Rhodobiaceae bacterium
GTGATGGTCAATGGTCGTCGTTGCAACATTCCAAGCCGTCGCCTGAAAGTCGGCGATGTGGTTGAAATTCGTGAGAAGTCACGCACGCTGAATGTGGTTCTCGAAGCCATTCAGAACGTTGAGCGCGATGTTCCAGAATATATGGATGTTGACCTCAATAAACTGTCAGCCACGCTGATACGTGTTCCTCAGCTCGCTGACGTACCTTATCCGGTACAAATGGAGCCAAATCTGGTGGTTGAGTTTTACTCACGCAATTAGATTTTCCGCCTTTATGCCGCGCAAGCAGGCAAAGAAAAACCGCCCTCGGGCGGTTTTTTTGTGTCTCAGTTTCGACAAGTGTCGTGCTGGCTTAGCCGTCGACCGGCTCAATACCTTTTTCGCTGAGATAGGGGCGCAATTCGCCTTCTTCAAACATTTCGCGAATAATATCGCAGCCGCCAACAAACTCGCCTTTGACATAAAGCTGCGGAATGGTTGGCCAATTTGAGAAGACTTTAATGCCTTCGCGCAATTCATCGTCTTCCAGCACATTGACCCCTTTGAACGGGATGCCGACATGCGACAGAATCTGCACCACTTGGCCTGAGAAACCGCATTGCGGGAACACAGGCGTGCCCTTCATGAACAGCACCACATCGGCGCTGGCAATCTGGTTCTGGATATTTGTTTCGGCGTCACTCATAAAACTCTCCTACGCATCTCAATCTGTTTTCGGGGTGTCGGTTTGCAACGCCAAAGCGTGCAATTCCTCGCCCATACCGCCACCAAGGGCTTGATAGACCATTTGGTGCTGTTGCACCCGTGTTTTCCCGATAAATGCCGCCGATACCACATGCGCGGCATAATGGTCGCCATCGCCGCGCAAATCGGTAATTTCGATTTCCGCGTCCGGCAAGGCTTGCCGAATTTTCTGCTCTAATTCGCCGGCGCTCATCGGCATGGCAATCTCCTATGCGGTTTTGCCTGACATTAAATCGGGTAACCAGCTTTCATTGATCTGGTTCAGTTCCTCTATAGATATGAGGAGCGTATCGTTAATTGTCAAATCGCTGCCGCCGATTTCGCCGATTTTTGCGATAAACACATTGTCGCGGGCGGCTTTTTCAGTGAAGGCGGCGACGTGGTCGGCGCTGACTTGCACGACATAGCGGGCTTGGTCTTCGCCGAACCAATAGCCAGCGTCGCCTTGCATATCGCTGCTCAGGCCAAGCCCGTGGCGCATGCACATTTCCGCTGTGGCGACCAATAAGCCGCCATCAGAGACGTCATGGGCGGCGCTGACGAGCTTGTCGCCAATGGCTTCGCGAATGAAGGCGCCATGGCGCAATTCAGCCTGTAAATCGACCGCAGGTGGGGCCACCACATCTTTATTGCCGAGAATATCGCGCTGATACAGAGACGCCCCCAGTGCCCCGTGCGTGGCGCCGACAACAAAGGCCATCGCCCCTTGCGCGGTGAAGCCACTGCCGACGGCGTTGTCGTAGTCACCAATCACGCCAACCCCGCCAATCGCCGGTGTTGGCAGAATGCCGGTGCCATTGGTCTCATTATACAAAGACACATTGCCGGAGACGACAGGGAAGTCGAGGGCGGCGCAGGCTTGGCCCATACCATCAAGACAGCCGACAAATTGGCCCATAATCTCTGGCCGTTCCGGATTGCCAAAATTCAAGCAATTGGTGATTGCCAGCGGCTTGGCGCCGGTGGCTGAGATATTACGATAGGCTTCAGCCACCGCCTGCTTGCCGCCTTCAATCGGGTCGGCAAAGCAATAGCGCGGCGTCACATCGGTGCTGACCGCCAGCGCTTTTTTGGTGCCATGCACGCGCACAAGCGCCGCATCACCGCCGGGGCCGACCAGCGTGTCGCCCATCACCATGCTGTCATATTGCTCCCAAATCCACCGCCGCGAGGCGATTTCGCTGTTACCCATTAGGCTTTTCAGGCTGTCGCCCAGCGGCTGGTGCTGCACGCTGTCGCCGTCAAAGGCGGGGCGGGCAGGGGTTGGCACATGCGGGCGGTCATATTCTGGGGCGCCATCGGCCAGCGGGCCGAGCGGCATGTCGGCAATTTCTTCACCTTGGTGATAGACCACCATGCGGTTGCTGTCGGTCAGCTCGCCAATCACTGAGAAGTCGAGGCCCCAGCGGTGGAAAATCTTTTCCGCCTCAACTTCACGGCCTGGTTTCAGCACCATCAGCATGCGTTCTTGGCTTTCCGATAAAAGCATTTCATAGCCGGTCATTTCGGTTTCGCGGCACGGCACTTTGTCGAGGTCGATGAGAATACCGACGCCGCCCTTATCGGCCATTTCAACCGATGACGAGGTCAGGCCAGCAGCGCCCATATCTTGAATGCCGATAATCGCATCCGAGGCCATTAATTCTTGGCACGCTTCGAGGAGCAATTTTTCGGTGAACGGGTCGCCGACTTGCACGGTCGGGCGCTTTTCTGCCGAGTCATCGTCAAATTCGGCTGACGCCATGGTCGCGCCGTGAATACCGTCGCGGCCTGTTTTGGCACCGACATAGACCACGGGCGAGCCGACACCGGTGGCCGCCGCATAGAAAATCTTGTCGGCCCGCGCCGTGCCGACGCACATGGCATTGACCAAAATATTGCCATTATAGCTCGGGTCGAAATTAACCTCGCCGCCAACCGTTGGCACGCCAATGCAGTTGCCATAGCCGCCAATGCCTGACACCACACCGGCCATAAGGTGGCGGGTTTTCGGGTGCTCAGGGGCGCCAAAACGCAGCGCGTTCAAATTGGCGACAGGGCGCGCGCCCATGGTGAAGACGTCGCGCATAATGCCGCCGACGCCCGTGGCAGCGCCTTGGTAAGGCTCAATAAATGACGGGTGATTGTGGCTTTCCATTTTGAAAATCGCCGTGTCGCCATCGTCAATGTCAATCACACCGGCGTTTTCGCCCGGGCCTTGAATCACTTGCGGGCCATCGACGGGTAGTTTTTTCAACCATTTGCGCGATGATTTATACGAGCAATGCTCCGACCACATGACCGAAAACACACCCAATTCGGTCATATTCGGCACCCGCCCCATATGATCGACGATCATTTTATATTCATCCAGCGTTAGGCCGTGTTCGACGGCAATGTCGTCGGTGACATCAACCAGATTGTCCAGCTCGTTACTCATGACAGGCTCTCCACAATGCCGGTAAATAGGCGTTTGCCATCTTCGCCGCCAAGCGCCGGTTCGGCGCGGCGTTCAGGGTGTGGCATCATGCCAAGAATACGCCCAGATGTGTCGGTGATGCCGGCAATGTCGAGGCAGGCACCGTTGGGGTTGTCGCCGTCAGCATAGGTGAAGGCGATTTGTTGGTTGTCCTGCAGGCGCGCCAGCGTATCGTCATCGGCAAAATAATTGCCCTCATTATGGGCCACCGGAATGATGATTTCTTCGTCCTGCTGGTGTAAGCGGGTGAAGTTGGTATCGGCATTAGAGACCGTCAGACGGGTGTCG
>JAHEIG010000128.1 GCA_024639515.1 Rhodobiaceae bacterium
CCTATTTAGGGCGCGTCTGCCCATTGCCGCGCACGGCATATTTGAAACTGGTGAGCTGCTCAAGGCCAACCGGGCCACGGGCATGGAAGCGGCCTGTGGCAATGCCAATCTCGGCTCCCATGCCAAACTCGCCGCCATCGGCAAATTGGGTCGAGGCATTGTGCATAACAATGGCGCTATCGACTTGATTGAGAAATCTTTCGGCCACTTGTGCATCAGCCGTCACTATGGCGTCGGTATGGTTGGAGCCATATTGGCCAATATGGGCAATCGCCGCATCAACCCCATCGACCACGCGCACGGCGATAATCGCGTCGAGATATTCGCAATACCAGTCATCTTCACTGGCCGCTGTAACACTCGCATGGGCTTGTTGGGCGGCATCGTCGCCTCGCACGTCGCAGCCGCTGTCTATGAGTGCGGCAATCAGCGGGGCCAGATGGGTGTCGGCGCAGGCGGCGTCGACCAGCAATGTTTCGGCCGCGCCGCAAATACCGGTACGGCGCATTTTCGCGTTGAGAACAACTTCTTGCGCCATCGCTAAATCGGCTTGTTTGTCGACATAGACATGGCAAACCCCTTCGAGATGGGCAAATACCGGCACCCGGGCTTGCTCTTGCACCAAGCCGACCAGCCCCTTGCCGCCGCGCGGCACGATAACGTCGATTTGTTCCTGCAAACCGGCCAGCATCAGGCTGACTGCTTCACGGTCTGGGGTCGGCACAATTTGCGCCGCATTCGGGTCAAGGCCTGCCGCTTGCAGGGCGCGGGCGAAACAGGCATGAATCAAACGGGCCGAGTTTTGGATTTCCGAACTGCCGCGCAAAATCACCGCATTGCCGGCTTTCAGGCATAAAGCGGCGGCGTCGGCGGTGACATTGGGGCGGCTTTCGTAAATCACCCCGATGACGCCGAGCGGCACGCGCACGCGGTCAATATCAAGGCCGCTGGGCACTTGCCAACGGGCCAGCGACTGACCAACCGGGTCGGGCAGGGTGATAATCGCTTCAATGGCTTGGGCGATGCCCTCAAGGCGAGCCTCATCCAGCATGATGCGGTCGAGGCGCGCTTGGTTGACGCCTTCGGCTTCGGCCAGTTTCATATCTTCGACATTGGCGGCCAAAATATCGGCGGCACAGGCGCGTAATTCATTGGCGGCATTTTGCAGCGCCTGATTTTTGGTTTCGCTTGAGCTAATGGCCAATTGCCGCGCTGCCACTTTAGCTTGCGCGCCAATCTCTAACATCAGGTTTTCGAGCTGTTGGTTCATTTGGCTTTCGTCTCCTCTGTGCTCGTTTGATTGATCACCATATCGTCGCGATGCACCATTTCGGCACGTCCATGGAAACCAAGCAAGTCGGCAATGGCCGAGCTGGGTTGGCCCATAATAAGCGTCGCGTCACGGCTTGCATAGGCCGTCAAACCGCGCGCCAAATCGGCCCCGTCCGGGCCTAAAATAGTCACGCAATCGCCGCGTTCAAAGCTGCCTTCAATCGCCGCCACACCAATTGGCAAAAGCGAATTACCGGCTTCCAAAGCGGCCTGTGCGCCCGCGTCGATGCGCAGGCTGCCTTTGGTCTCAAGGCTGCCGCTAATCCAGTTTTGCCGCGCTGTGCGGGGTTTTTCATGGGCCAGAAATAGCGTCGCTTGGGCGCCGTCTAACAAGGCGGCGAGCGGGCGTTTAATGCGGCCATCGGCCAGCACCATATGGCAACCGGCTTGCATACAAATCCGCGCCGCTTCTAGTTTGGTGACCATGCCGCCCGAGCCGAATTGACTGCCCGAGCCACCGGCCATGGCGAGGATGTCTTCATCAATTTTTTCAACCAGTGCGATGGGCGTCGCGTTAGGGTCGGTTTCCGGTGCCGCCGTGTATAGCCCGTCGACATCTGACAACAGAACCAGGCAATCGGCCGAAATCATCCCGGCCACGCGGGCCGCCAAACGATCATTATCGCCATAGCGCAACTCTTGCGTCGCCACTGTGTCGTTTTCATTGATGATCGGAATCACCCCGAGGCTCAAAAGGCTTTGCAGCGTGCTGCGGGCATTGAGATATTGCCGCCGCTGCTCAGTGTCGCGGAACGTCAGCAGAATTTGCGCCACCGGACAGCCAACCGCGGCCAGTGCTTGCTTCCAGCCATTGGCCAAATCAATCTGCCCCGCCGCTGCCACCGCTTGGCTTTGCTCAAGCGTCAACTGACTGCGGTCAAGCTTAAGTGCCTGACTGCCCAAGGCCACGGCGCCGGAGGTGACAATAATCACTTGCTGCCCGCGCTGGCGCGCCGCCGCCAAATCATCGGCCAGCGAGGCCAGCCAAGGGGCGTTGAGGCGGCCATCTTCAATCAATAAAGACGAGCCGATTTTAACCACAAGGGTCTCGGCTTTTTGCAAATGGGCGCCAATCATAGCGTGTCCGCCAAAGGGTGCCATGCGCCGCCATCAGTGCCATCGGTGCCTTCGTCGTCTTCCGACGCGGTGTCGCCATCGCCATCAATAATGGTCAATAGCGTGTCGTTCAGCTCCTGCATATTCAGCCCGGTGACGGCAGAAATTGTGCGGATGTCGCCGTCACAGACGGTTTCTAATTGTTGGCGTTTTTCGGCCAGCACATCGTCGGTCAGCGCGTCGCATTTGGTCAGCGCCACCAGCTCCGGTTTTTGCGCCAGATTATCGTCATAGGCGGCCAGCTCGGTGCGGATGGTCTGATAGGCTTCGGCGAGATTATCTTGTGTCGCATCGACCAGATGCAGCAACACCGCACAGCGTTCGACATGGCCGAGGAAGCGATGGCCCAGCCCGGCGCCTTCGCTGGCCCCTTCAATGAGGCCGGGAATATCGGCCATGACAAATTCGCGCCCGCGCGCGCCAACGACGCCGAGATTAGGATGCAATGTGGTGAAAGGATAATCGGCAATTTTTGGCCGCGCCCGGCTAACATTGGCCAGCAGGGTCGACTTGCCAGCATTGGGCAGACCAATCAGCCCGATATCGGCAATCAGTTTCAAACGTAACCAGACCCAAGCCTCGCGTCCTTCAAGGCCGGGATTGGCGTGGCGCGGGGCACGGTTGACCGGCCCTTTGAAGCGGGTATTGCCAAACCCGCCATTGCCGCCCTTGGCGAGAATCGCGGTTTGGCCAATTTCCGTCAAATCAGCCAGCAGGGTTTCATTGTCTTCGGCGAAAATCTGGGTGCCAACAGGCACCCGCAAAATCTTGTCGTCGCCATCGGCGCCGGTGCGGTTGGAGCCCATGCCATGCACGCCGGTGCTGGCTTTGAAATGTTGCTGATAGCGATAGTCGATGAGCGTGTTGAGGCCATCGACACATTCGGCAATCACATCGCCGCCGCGTCCGCCGTCACCGCCGTCAGGGCCGCCAAATTCAATATATTTCTCGCGCCGGAAACTGATACAGCCAGCCCCGCCATCGCCAGAGCGAATATAGACT
>JAHEIG010000016.1 GCA_024639515.1 Rhodobiaceae bacterium
ATGTGGCACCGCAAAGCGATGGCTCGGGGCGCGACCGGCAATTGCGGGCACAGGCATTTGAACTCTTGGCCGAGGCTGGCTACCAGCTCGCCGGCACGCAATTGCGCGACCCGCAAGGTGTACCGGTGCGTCTCGAAGTGATTGTGCAGCGGCGCGAAAATGAGCGCCTGGCTCTCGCTTGGCGGCGGATGCTGGCACAGCTCGGCATTGAGCTTTCCGTGCGCCTGCTGGACACCAGCCAATATCAACGCCGGCTGCAAAATTTCGACTTCGATATTATCGTCTATGATTATTACGCCTCGCTATCGCCGGGCAATGAGCAAGCCTATTATTGGGGCAGCGATGCGGCAGATAATCCGGGAAGCCGTAATTATGCTGGCATTCAAGACCCCGTCATCGACGCCAGTATTGACGCGCTGACCCGCGCCAGCACCCCCGAAGGCTTTCGTGCCGCCGCGCAATTGCTCGACCGCGCGTTGATGAGCGGGCACTATTTCGTGCCGCTATTTCATAATCCCGTGCAATGGGTCGCCAGTTGGCACCATATCGAATACCCCGACCAGCAAACCGCGTATGGCGCGCGGCTTGAGAGCTGGTGGAGCAGTCACGACAACTAGTCCTAGGCTTTGCCGGATAATCGCCCTTGATACCTGATGCTTAGATTGCGTCAGCCGCTTTCAACGCTGCGACATCTTCATCGGAAAAGCCCCACGCGCCAAGCGCTGTATCATTATGCTCGCCGATTTGTGGTGGCGGCCCCTGAATTTTACTTTCCGTGCGGCTAAAGCGCGGCGCCACATTGGGCTGCACCACGCCATCGTGTTCAACCAAGGTTTGGCGCGCCGCATTGTGCGGGTGGTCAGCCGCTTCATCCATATCAAGCACCGGTGCGTAGCAAATATCAGTGCCCAGCATAATCTCATCCCACGCATCGCGGGTTTTGCTTTTGAACACCTTTTTCAGCTTGTCTTTCAGGTCCGACCATGCGGCGCGATCCATTTGCTGATCAAAGGCGTCGTCATCGAGACCGGCCTTTTCGCGCAACAGGGCGTAGAATTGCGGCTCGATAGACCCGATGGAAACAAATTTGCCATCAGCGGTTTCATAGACGTCATAAAAATGCGCCCCGCCATCCAGCATATTGGAAGCCCGGTCGAGCGACCACATGCCGCTGGCTTTGAAACCGTAGAACATGCTCATCAAAGAGGTCGCGCCATCGGTCATGGCGCAGTCAATCACTTGCCCTTTGCCAGAGCTGGCGGCTTCAACCAGCGCCGCGCAAATGCCCATTGCCAGATACAGTGCCCCGCCGCCGAAATCACCGACCAGATTAAGCGGTGGCACTGGCGCTTCGTCGCGGCCAATCGCGGCCAGCGCGCCGGTCAGAGCGATATAGTTAATGTCATGGCCAGCGGCATTGGCCAATGGGCCGGTTTGTCCCCAGCCGGTCATCCGGCCATAGACCAGTTTCGGGTTGCGCGCAAAGCACACATCCGGCCCCAGTCCGAGGCGTTCCATGACGCCGGGGCGAAAGCCTTCTTGCACAACATCTGCCGATTCAATCAGTTTCAAACAGGCCTCAATGCCTTCGGGTTTTTTCAAATCAAACGCCACTGATTTGCGGCCCCGCGAGCCAATATCGGCCGGTGAGCCGCCGCGCGCACCTTTGCGGTCAATGCGGATAATCTCCGCCCCCATATCTGACAACAACATGGCGCAAAATGGCCCTGGGCCAATACCTGCAAATTCGACGATTTTAATTCCGCTTAGTGGACCGCTTCCCATCTGACTCTCTCCCTATCATTGAATCAATTGGAACAAAGCCTATCGTTTGCTTGGAAAACCGACAAGCCTCAATTTAGCGCTTCGGGGCGCGCACCACATCAATTTCAAGGTCGCGGATTTTTTTACGCAGCGTGTTGCGGTTGAGGCCCAAAAGCTCGGCGGTTTTAATCTGATTGCCGCGCGTCGCTTGCAAGCTCAGCTCAATCAGCGGCGTCTCAACCTCGCGCAGCACGCGCTCATAAAGCCCGATCGGCGGCAAGCCATCGCCATGGCCGGCAAAGTAATTATTCAGGTGGAAATACAAGCTGTCCATCAGACTGCCCGCCTCTTGCACCGTCGGCGTGGTTTTCTCGGCCTGATTTTCAATCAGCTCCATGCGCATAATGTCGCCGGTAATGACTTCCTCGACATACAGCGCGGAAATCCGCCGCACCACATTTTCCAGCTCGCGGACATTGCCCGGCCATCCGTAATGGCGCAGCACTTCCATTGCGTCATTATCGAAAGTCTTGCTCGACAAGCCCTCATGCGTGCCCATGGCCACGAAATGGCGCACCAAATCAGGCACATCTTCAGGCCGCTCGCGCAAAGGCGGCAGACGCAGCGGCACCACATTGAGGCGGAAATATAAATCCTCGCGGAACAAGCCTTGGCGGATGAGCTGGCGCAAATCTTGGTGCGTCGCGGCGATAATGCGGGCATCGGTTTTAATCGGCTGGCGCCCGCCAATGGTGGTGTATTCGCCCTCCTGCAGCACCCGCAAAAGCCGGGTCTGGGTTTCCATCGGCATGTCACCAATTTCATCGAGAAACAGTGTGCCGCCCTCAGCTTGCGCGAAGCGGCCATCCATACGCTGGCTGGCTCCGGTAAAGGCGCCTTTTTCGTGGCCGAATAACTCGCTTTCAATTAGCTCGCGCGGAATCGCGGCCATGTTCAGCGCCACAAATTGCCCACGCTTGCGCCGCCCATAATCATGCAAGGCGCGCGCCACCAATTCCTTGCCAGTGCCGCTATCGCCGGTAATCAGCACTGACAAATCATTTTGCGTCAACCGCGCCACCGAGCGGTAAATCTCCTGCATCGCTGGTGAACCGCCGACCAGCGGCAAGGCGTCATCATCCGACTCCTCAACCTCACGGGCAGCGTCTTGGCGCGGCAAATCAACGGCGCGCTGCACCAGCCCTGTCAGCTCAGCCAAATCAAAGGGTTTGGGCAGATACTCAAAAGCGCCTTTTTCCGCCGCCGTAATCGCTGTCGCCAGCGTGTTTTTTGCACTGACGACGATAATCGGCAGATCGGGGCGCAGTTTCTTAATGCGTGGGATTAAATCGAAAGCATTTTGGTCGGGCATCATCACATCGGTGACAATCACATCGCCTTCGCCATTGCTTACCCATTGCCACAACGAGGCGGCGGTGCTCGAGGCGCGGACATCAAAACCGGCCCGCCCCAAGGCTTGCGTCAAAACGGTGCGGATGGCCTTATCGTCATCGGCAACGAGAACTGTGCCCTTACTCATCTCTCATCTCCTGCGCTTAATTCTTCAGTGGCGATGGGCAGCCGCACGGTGAAAGTCGTCCGCCCCGGCTGGCTGTCGCATTCAATGGTGCCGCCATGGTCGCCAATAATCTTCGCCACCAAAGCCAGCCCCAAGCCGGTGCCATTGGATTTGGTGGTCACAAACGGGTCGAACAAATGCCCTTTAATGTCTTCCGGCACGCCAATGCCATTATCGATAATGGCGAACTCCAGCGGCAAGCTGACAGGCCGCGCCCGCCCCGGCACAGATAGCCTTACACCGGGTCGATAGGCCGAGGTCAGCAACACTTCGCCCTTTTTCTCATCGGCTGCTTCGGCCGCGTTTTTCACCAGATTCAAAAACACTTGGGTCAGCAGGTCTTTATTGCCGAGCACGGGCGGCAGTGACGGGTCATAGTTTTCGCTAAACCGCAAATGTTTGCCAAAGCCGTTTTCCGCCAGCAAGCGCACTTGCCCGAGCACGGCATGCACATTCACCGGACTATCAAGATCAGCATGGGTTTCGGTAAATTGCTCAAACTCATCGACCAGCCCGGCGACGCGGTCGGTTTCGCTACAAATCAACTGCGTCAGCTCGACATTCTCTGCACTGACATCGGTTTCCAGCAATTGCGCCGCGCCTTTAATGCCAGATAGCGGGTTTTTAATTTCATGCGCCAGCATCGCTGACATCGCACTAACAGAGCGCGCCGCGCCGCGGTGGGTCAGCTGGCGGTCAATATGATGAGCAATCGAGCGCGGCTGAATCACCATCAGCGCCTGTATGCCCTCGGCCATTTCAACCGGCGCGACATGCAAATCGACCATCCGGTCGGGGCCGGTATTGGGGCTGGTCAGGTCAATGCCATATTCATTGAAGCTGACTTGGTTCATCAAGCATTTCTCAATCAGCCCAACCACCGGACTGCCAAACGGGGTTACTTGCGAAATCGTCAAACGCCGCAGCACCGAGAAGCTGGAGCCAAAAAATTCCTGCGCCGCGAAATTGGCATAGCTTATCGCGCCATCTGCAGAAACCGAGAGAACCGGCTGGGGAATGGCATCCAGTACGGTTTTTTCATCAACTAAACTCATGCCGCCACCTCGCGTGTTGGGGAGTGTTTGTGATTTGCATAAAGGGTTTGCATCGCCGCCACCACTTGCTGTGGATCGTTTATCTGACAGATTTCTGACTTGGTTTGGCGCGCCCCCGCTTCGCCAATCAGCGCTTCGATAAATCCGGCAATATGTTTGCGGCCAATACGAACCCCCAAACGTTCGCCATAAAGCGCCAGACAATCGTTATACCAATTTTGGAAAATCTCATTTTGCTGCTGTGCACCAGGCGCGGCGGGCCACACACCAGATTGCAGAAACCCGCCGATTTGACCGAGCAGCCAAGGCCGGCCAATCGCCGCGCGGCCAATCATCGCCGCCTCTGCACCCGAGGCGTTCAAAGCGGCTCGGGCCGAGGCGCCATCGGTAATATCGCCATTGACCACCACCGGTATTGATACCGCATCAACCACGTCTCGCACGGCCTGCCAATCGGCTTGGCCTTTATAGAACTGACAGCGTGTGCGGCCATGCACGGTAATCATTTGCACGCCGAGCTGTTCGGCAATCTTAGCCAAACGCGGCGCATTCAAATTGTCATGGTCCCAGCCGAGGCGCATTTTCAAGGTCACTGGCTTGCTACTGCCCTCAATAGTGGCGGCGATAATTCCTGCGGCGAGGTCTTCGTCGCGCATCAACGCCGAGCCGGAAAGCCCGCCGGTCACCTGCCGCGACGGACAGCCCATATTAATATCCACCACATCGGCACCGGCCTCACAGGCCAAGCGCGCGCCCTCGCGCATCCAATGCGGGTCGCGCCCGACCAATTGCATAATGAACGGGCTGAGCCCTCTGCCTTGCGCCCGCGCCACCACATCTCGGCGTTGGCGCGCCAGTTCTTCACTGGCAACCATTTCCGACACCACATGCACACCGCTAACAGCCGCGACACTGCGCCGGAAAGCGTAATCGGTTACGCCGGACATTGGCGCCAGAAACAATCGGCTTCCCGCCTTCAGCGTGGTGTCATAAAAATTATCTTTGGTCATTATTTAGGCAATACCCAAGGCTACTCGAATTTGCCTAAAATGAGGGCAAACATCTCTAAGGGCAAGCGAATTAAAGAAAATAATCGCCTTTCGCGCCACATCGGGCTAGTTTGTGGCATGAAATCCTCAACGACCCCTTCTCCGCCTGCTTCACAGCCCGCCTTACCACCTAATGCGGCGCTGATTGTTGCTGCTGGTCGTGGCCAACGGGCTGGCGACGGCGTGCCGAAGCAATATCGGCAAATGCCAGCACTGGATGACCAGCGTATGGTGCTGACCGCCACCATCGCCCGATTTGCCGCCCATGCCGAAATCGGGGCAATTTGCGTGGTCACCCATCCAGATGATGCAGAGCTTTACGAACAGTCAATTAAGCCCCTGAATAATATAGATATTATTAATACCCATGGCGGCGAAACGCGGCAGCAATCAGTGCTCAACGGGCTGCTCGCCTTGCAGGCCGCCAATATCAAACAAGTGCTGATTCACGACGCCGCCCGCCCCTATGTGTCGGCTGATTTAATCTCGCGCTGTCTCGCCGGTCTTGGCTCTGCGGCCGGTGCCATTCCGGCCCTGCAAGTCACCGATACGCTGAAACGGGCCGAAGACGGAAAGATTACCGAAACCGTGTCGCGCGACGGCCTCTGGCAGGCGCAAACCCCGCAAGCGTTTAATTATGCGGCGATTATCACCGCCCATCAGCGCGCCCCGCAAGGCCTGACCGATGACGCCGCCGTGGCTGAATTGGCGGGGATGAATTTGGCCGTGGTGGCTGGCGAGGCGAGCAATGTGAAACTGACCCATGAGGCGGATTTCCGCCCGGCTGCGGCGACTTCTATGGTGCCGCGCACGGGCACCGGCTTTGACGTGCACCGGTTTGACGCACTCGGTAGTGCCAGCGACATCATGCTCGGCGGTATCGCCATCGCCCATGATCGCGCCGTCATTGGGCATTCTGACGCCGACGTCGCCTTGCATGCGATTACCGACGCATTATTGGGGGCCTTGGCGCTGGGCGATATTGGCGACCATTTTCCCGACACAGATGCGGCGCATGAAAACCAAGCCTCATCGGTATTTTTAAGCTATGCGGTGGTTTTGGCGGCGCAACAGCAAGCCGACATCACCCATGTTGATCTGACGCTGATATGCCAAGCCCCGAAAATCGGCCCGCATCGTGACGCCATGCGGGCGAGAATCGCCGATATTATGGCGCTTCCAGTGGCCTGCGTCTCAGTCAAGGCGACAACCACGGAAAGGCTTGGCTTTACTGGCCGTGGCGAGGGCATCGCCGCACAAGCTAGCGTCACCCTGCTGATGCCCCGATATTAATTGCGAAAGGTAAACCATGTTCTCGTTCCACCAACTGCCTGACGGCCTCCGCCTCTCCCACCCCGCCGCGCTGATTGGCACATTTTTCGGCCTTGGCCTGATCAAACCAGCCAGCGGCACATGGGGTTCGCTGGCGGCTTTGGTGCCGGGTATTTATATCGTCGCCAATTACGGCCCTTTGGCGCTAATGACGGCCAGCTTCATCGCTTATATGTTCGGTTATCTGGCCTGCGTCTATTGGCTATCCAAGGCCGGTGACGACACTGACCCGTCGGCGATTGTTATCGATGAGGTGGCGGGCATGTGGCTGGCGCTCAGTTGTGCGCCGCTGACGCCGCTCGGCATCGCCTTGGCGTTTGTCTTATTCCGGCTGTTTGATATTGTAAAACCTTGGCCAATTAGTTTGGCCGAGCGCAAAATTTCCGGCGCCCACGGGATTATGCTGGACGATATTCTGGCCGGTGTGTGGACAGCGCTTCTGCTGATTGCCGCACAAGTTTACAATGTGATCTAGGGGGTCCTTCATGTTCGACACACATCTTATTGAAAAAGCCCAACGCCTGCTGACGCTGAGCGGTGAAAAGCATCAGCGCGTGGCCACTGCCGAGTCATGCACAGGCGGGCTGATTGCCGCCCTGTTGACGGAAATCCCCGGCTCGTCGGTGGTTATTGGGCGCAGTTTCGTGACCTATTCAAATCGTGCCAAGCACGAAATCCTCAACGTGCCCGTCGATTTGCTGAAACAACATGGCGCGGTCAGCGAACCGGTGGTGCGAGCCATGGCGCAAAACACCTTCGACATGACCAGCGCCCATCTCACCGTTGCTGTCTCTGGCATTGCCGGCCCGGGCGGTGGCTCGAAAGAAAAACCCGCCGGCACGGTGCATATGGCGACAGCAACCGAAAATGGCGTCATCCATAAGCGTCATGATTTCGGCGATATTGGCCGCACCGAAGTGCGTCTGGCGACGGTTGATGCGGCAATGGATATGATGCTGGCGCGCCTCGAGGCTTAGGCGTCTTGCTTAACGATCTTGCTTAGCCTTCTTCGGCAGGCGTCTCGTCTTGGCCATAAACAGCCAAAGCGCGCTGCTCGAAAGCGGCGACAAAGCGTTCCACCACCCGGCCCATCATCGGCTGAATAACCCGACGCAATAACGGCACCGCGAAATCAAACTGCAATTCAAAATGCACATCGCAACCGATTTCGGTCGGCTCAAACTGCCATTTGTTGAATAAATGGCGGAACGGCCCGCGCGCTTGATTGACCGTCACGCTGAGCGGCCCGTGGCCGAGCTCGATTTTGCTGCGATAAGTCTCGCGGAGGAATTTGTAAGCAATCACCAAATCGGCTTGCATCTCCTCACCGCCCTCGACCGGCTGGCGTGAACGCACCCTTGAGGCAGTGCAATAGGGAATGAACTCATGATAGCGGTCGACATCAACCACCAGCGCGAACATTTGCTCGGCGGTGAACGGGCTTTGCCGCGTGAGTTTGATGTCCTGCATTATTTTTGCTGGGCGGCGCGGGCCGATTTCAGCTTCTCGAAATCTTCATCGGCGTGATGCGATGAGCGGGTCAGCGGCGTCGCTGAGACCATTAAAAAGCCTTTCGAGCGCGCCACTGTGGCCATACCGTCAAATTCATCAGGTGTGACGAAGCGGTCAATCGCGGCGTGTTTGCGGGTCGGCTGGAGATATTGCCCAATGGTGATGAAGTCGATATCGGCCGAGCGCATATCGTCCATCACCTGCATCACCTCATCGCGGGCCTCGCCCAAGCCGACCATAATGCCGGATTTGGTGAAAATCGTCGGGTCGAGCTGCTTGACCCGCTGCAACAGGTTGAGCGAATGGAAATAGCGCGCCCCCGGGCGGATCGACAGATACAGACGCGGCACGGTTTCGAGATTGTGGTTGAACACATCCGGGCGCGCCTCTACCACCACCTCCAACGCGCCGTCTTTGCGTAGGAAGTCCGGTGTTAGAATTTCAATCGTGGTGTCGGGCGAGGCGGCGCGAATGGCGTTGATGGTGTCGGCAAAATGCGCCGCGCCGCCATCATCGATATCATCGCGGTCGACCGAGGTAATCACCACATGGCGCAGGCCCAATTTGGCCACCGCGTCGGCGACATGGGCAGGCTCTTTGCCATCAAGCGGCAGCGGCACGCCAGTGGCGACATTGCAAAACGCGCAAGCGCGGGTGCAGGTCTCGCCCATAATCATGAACGTCGCGTGTTTTTGCGACCAGCATTCACCAATATTGGGACAAGCGGCTTCTTCGCATACGGTCACCAGATTGTTTTCTTTCACAATCGCGCGGGTTTCGGCATAGACCGGCGAGCCGGGGGCTTTGGCCCGAATCCATCTTGGTTTGCGCAGGATTGGCGAGTCGGCATTTTTCTGTTTTTCCGGATGCCGCGCGCGCTTTTCAGGGGTGTTGTCAATAACCACAGTCATGCGCTTTATATACGCCGATTACACGCGAAAACCTAGCCGATTTGACAATAAACTGTCTAATTGCGCCGCAAATGGCGGTTGAAAACCACCTTTTCATCATCTTGCACCAGACCGAGCACAATCCGCGCCCGCTCATCAAGATAATCAAGGTCGAGACTATCAGCACTCAAGCGCGCGATACGCGCATTCAATTCAGCATTCATCCGCTGCGCGCTTTGCAACTGCTTGTCTTTGGCGGCGCGTTGTTGCGCCAAATCTTGCCAGCCGCGCAAACCGCGCTCGCCCTGCAAGGCTTGATAAGACAAAACAGAAATCATCGCCAGCAGACCCAAAGTCGGCACCAAAGCCCGCAAACGGGTTGGTTGCACGCCAATGGTGCGGCTCGAAGGCCGAGATGTCATAAAACGAATCATGCCCTTATCGAATCACAAACTGATTCGTTTGGTCAAGTGCAAAACGATGCAATGCCGTTAAGTGCTTATTTCAGAATAGATTTTCCTGGATAGAGCGCCTGTTCACCAAGCGCTTCTTCAATCCGCATCAGCTGGTTATATTTGGCCAACCGGTCAGAACGGGCCAAAGAGCCAGTTTTAATCTGGCCGCAATTTGTTGCCACCGCCAGATCCGCAATCGTCGCATCTTCGGTTTCACCTGAACGGTGCGACATCACCGCTGTGTATGAGGCTTTATGCGCCATTTCTACAGCTTCCAGCGTTTCTGACAGCGTGCCGATTTGGTTAACCTTCACCAGAATCGAATTGGCGACGCCTTTTTCAATGCCATCGGCCAAACGCGCCGGATTGGTGACGAACAAATCATCGCCGACCAGTTGCACTTTATCGCCGACCGCGTCGGTCAGGGCTTTCCAGCCGTCCCAGTCATTCTCATCCATACCGTCTTCGATAGAGATAATCGGGAAGCGCGCCGTTAAATCGGCCCAATAGGCGGCCATTTCGCCAGCGTCGAGCTTTTTGCCCTCGCCTGCCAGATGGTAAATGCCATCTTCGCAGAACTCGGTCGCCGCCGCATCGAGCGCCAGATAAATATCTTCGCCCGGTTTGTAGCCGGCTTTTTCAATCGCTTTCATGACATAGCCCAGCGCTGCATCGGTTGAGGCGAGATTCGGCGCAAAACCGCCTTCATCGCCGACACCGGTGGCCAGACCATCAGCATTCAGCAAGCCTTTCAGCGTGTGGAATACTTCGGCGCCCATCCGCACCGCATCGCTCAGGCTTTCGGCGGCCAGCGGCATAATCATGAATTCCTGCACATCAATCGGGTTATCGGCATGCGCCCCGCCATTGACGATATTCATCATCGGCACAGGCAAAACCCGCGCATTGGCCCCGCCGACATAACGCCATAAGGGGGTCATTTGCAAATCGGCTGCCGCCTTGGCCACCGCCATAGACACGCCGAGCATGGCATTGGCCCCAAGACGCGCTTTGTTTGGCGTGCCGTCCAGCGCAATCATGGTTTTATCAATATGCAACTGCTCGGTCGCATCCATACCGCTGAGGGTTGAGAAAATCTCGCCATTAATCGCTTCAACCGCTTTCAAGACACCCTTGCCGAGATAGCGGCTTTTGTCGCCATCGCGCAATTCGACAGCTTCATAGGCTCCGGTTGATGCGCCCGATGGCACAGCGGCGCGCCCAGCGCTACCGTCTTCCAATACCACATCAACTTCAACCGTTGGATTGCCACGACTATCGAGAATTTCGCGTCCGACAATATCGAGAATGCCTGTCATAAGAGCCTCTTTAATTACAATTTTCAATTGGCCTGTCTTACGCTTTTTCCCAGCCGTTGGCAAATCGGCGAATGACCCTTGACGAAGTGGCTGTGTTTGGGTCAAGTGCGGCTATTGAGAGAAACCGCAAGACAGCGCAAGAGGTAGCTGACAAGCAATGACCGGTGACAACACAGCTTTAGTATTGTTCTCCGGCGGGCAAGATTCCGCCGTCTGCTTGGCCTATGCGCTGGACCGCTATGACCGCGTCGAAACGCTGGGCTTTGATTATGGCCAAACCCACAAAGTGGAGTTGAGCTGCCGCGATGCGCTACGCCCCCAAATGGCGGCGATGAACCCAGATTGGGCGGCACGTTTGGGCGATGACCACACGCTGCCGCTACCGGCCTTGGCTGAGATTGGCGGCACCGCGCTGATTGGTGATGGCGAAATCAAAATGCTGGAGAACAAGCTGCCCTCGACTTTTGTGCCGGGGCGCAATTTATTGTTTCTCACCTATGCGGCGGCGCTGGCTTATCGGCGCGGCCTGCAAACGCTGGTCGGCGGCATGTGCGAAACCGATTTCTCTGGCTATCCCGATTGCCGCCGCGACACGCTGGACGCGCTGGAGAGTGCCATTAACCAAGGCATGGAAAGCCAACTGCGCATAGACACGCCGCTGATGCAGATTGATAAGGCGGCGACATGGGGCTTGGCTTATGATCTGGGTGGTGCGGCCTTGGTCGAGCTGATTATTGAAGAAAGCCATAGCTGTTATCGCGGCGTCCGCGACACCCGCCACGAATGGGGCTATGGATGCGCCGACTGTCCGGCCTGCGCATTGCGCCAAGCTAGTTATGAAAAATGGAAATCCGCATGAGCTACGCCGTCAAAGAAATCTTTCTCACCCTGCAAGGCGAAGGCGCGCAATCTGGACGCCCTGCCGTGTTCTGCCGGTTTGCCGGATGCAATTTATGGTCGGGGCTGGAGCGCGACCGCGCCACCGCGCAATGCACATTTTGCGACACGGATTTTGTCGGCACAGATGGCCAAAATGGCGGCAAATTCGCCGATGCCAGCGCCCTTGCCGACGCTATTGAGGGGTTGTGGCCAGAAACCCCAGCCGGTGCCGATTCCTATGTCGTGTTCACTGGCGGCGAGCCATGCCTACAACTCGACACAGTGCTGCTGCAAGAGCTGGCGGCACGTGGCTTTGAAACCGCTGTCGAAACCAATGGCACGCTGGAGGTGCCCGAAGGCGTCGACTGGATTTGCGTCAGCCCCAAGCCGAACAGCCAGCTGACCCAAACCCGTGGCCATGAATTGAAATTTGTCTATCCGCAAGAGGCGCTGTCGCCGGATGATTTTGCCGATCTCGATTTTGAGCATTTCTTCCTGCAACCAATGGATACGGGCGATGGCGAGACAAGCTGGCACAATGTTCATGCGGCGATCAGCTATTGCCTGCAAAACCCGCAATGGCGCCTGAGCCTGCAAAGCCACAAAATACTCGGTCTCGATTGACCGTTTGCCGCTAATCGGGCATAAACCGCTTCATGAGATTATCGCGAGAGTTTAATTTTGATGCGGCCCACGCGCTTGGCGATTACCCGCCAGGCCACCCGAACACGCGCGTGCATGGGCACAGTTTCCGCGTCCGCGTCACGGTGGAAGGCCAGCCCAATGCAAGCGGCCGGATTGTTGACCTTGAAAGCGTCGGCACACTGCTCGACAACGCCCGCGAACAACTCGACCACCGCATGCTGAACGAGATTCAAGGGCTGGAACAACCAACGCTTGAAAACATCTGCCTGTGGCTGTGGTCGCAGCTTGAGAAAGACATGCCGGAAATTTGCGCGGTTGAAGTGTCGCGCGACAGCCTCGGCCAATCTTGCCTATATCAAGGAAGTCAACATGGCCGGTAAAGGAAGCGACACCACCGGCGCCACCATGCTCGGTCAACAAACCGGCCTGCCCGCCTCGCCCGAAGAAGCGGTGCTCGAGCGTGTGCCCAACCCGCATAAAGACGCCGACTATGTGGCGCGTTTCGCGGTGCCAGAATTCACCTCAATTTGCCCGGTCACTGGCCAGCCAGATTTCGCCCATCTGGTGATTGATTATGTGCCCGATCAATATCTCGTCGAGAGCAAAAGTTTCAAATTATTCATGGGCAGCTTCCGCAATCACGGAGCGTTTCACGAAGATTGCACGATTATGGTCGCCAAACGTCTGATTGAATGCATGCAACCGCGTTGGTTGCGGATCGGCGGCTATTGGTATCCGCGTGGCGGTATTCCGATTGATGTGTTCTGGCAAACCGGCGAGCCACCCAAGGGATTATTTATCCCCGACCAAGGTGTGCCGCCCTATCGGGGCCGCTAGTTGACCGCTTGGTGAACTGCTTTCAGCGTGGTCAGCAAATCGCGCGCTTCATCTAACGCCAAACAGCTCGGCGCATCGCACAAAGCCTCATCAGGGCGCGGATGAAATTCCAAAAACACGCCATTGGCACCAGAGGCAATCGCTGCTTTAGCCAAAACCGACACACCTTCACGACGTCCGCCCGTGCTGGCCCCTGCTGTGCGCGGGTCCGCCCCTGGCAGTTGCACCGCATGGGTGGCATCCATGGTCACCGGCACGCCGAGTTTTTTCATTTCCGGAATGCCGAGCATATCGACAACCAAATTATTGTAGCCAAAGCTGGTGCCGCGATCGCACAAAATCACCTGCACGTCGGGTGCGGCTTCGCGGGCTTTAGAAATAATATTGGCGCAATCCCATGGCGCCAAGAACTGCGCTTTTTTGGCATGCAGCCAACCGCCTTGCGCCGCCACCGCACGCGCTGCCGCCACCACCAAATCGGTTTGGCGCACCAGAAACGCTGGCAATTGCACAACCTCGGCAATCTCTGCCACCGCTTCGGCTTGCTCGGGCGTGTGAATATCGGTCACCACAGGCACATTATGCGCCGCTTTAACCGCCGCCAGCATTGGCAGACCTGCCTCTTGCCCGGGGCCGCGATAGCTTTTAATCGACGAGCGATTGGCTTTGTCAAAACTGGCTTTGAAAATATAAGGCAGTCCCAAATCGGCGCAGATAGACTTCAGCTCAGCGCAGACTTCCAGCGCCAGCCCTTCATCTTCCAGAACATTTAGCCCGGCCATCACCACTAATGGCGCGCCGTCACCAATACTCATATTCCATTTGTCTAACGTCATCGTGCTCATGATAAATCCTTTGCCGCTTATGTTTGCCGTCGGGTCAAACCAGGCGGGCCTGTGCCAGTGCCGCTTCAATGAAAGAGGCAAATAGCGGGTGCGGCGCAAATGGCCGCGATTTCAGTTCAGGGTGAAACTGTACCCCAACATACCAAGGGTGTGACGGAATTTCGACAATCTCCGGCAACACGCCATCAGGAGAGACGCCGGAGAACACCAAGCCTTGGGCTTCCAGCATGTCGCGATAATCCATATTCACTTCATAACGGTGGCGGTGACGCTCAGAAATCACCCGCGTGCCGTAAATATCTTCGACGCGGCTGCCTTGGCGTAGATAGGCTTCAAAAGCGCCAAGCCGCATGGTGCCGCCGAGATCTGTATCAACGCCGCGTTTTTCCAGCACTTCGCCCTGCGCCCATTCGGTCATCAGGCCGACAACTGGCGTCCCTGACAGGCCAAACTCGCTAGAGGTGGCGTCGCGGATACCGGCCATATTGCGGGCCGCTTCCAGCACCGCCATTTGCATGCCGAAACAAATGCCGAAATACGGCACATTGCGCGTGCGGGCAAAATTGGCCGCAGCGATTTTACCTTCGGCGCCGCGCTCGCCAAAGCCGCCGGGCACCAGAATACCATTTACTTTTTCGAGATAGGCGGCGGCGTCTTCGCGCTCAAATACTTGCGCGTCCATCCATTCGAGATTGACCTTCACATTATTGGCGATACCGCCATGCTGTAGCGATTCAATCAGCGATTTATAGGCCTCTTTCAGCTCGGTATATTTACCGACAATGGCAATCGTGACCTCGCCTTCCGGCTCGCGCACGGCTTCGAGCACGTCGTCCCAAATGCCCATATCTGGCTCTGGCGCATCGGTAATGCCAAAGGCCAACAGCGCTTCCGTGTCGAGCCCTTCAGCGTGGTAAGAATGCGGCACGGCGTAGATGGTATCGACATCGCGGGCCTCAATCACCGCGCTTTCGCGGACATTACAGAACAACGCGATTTTGCGCTTCTCACCCTCAGGGATAGGCCGGTCGCAGCGGCACATCAGAATATCCGGCTGGATACCGATTGAGCGCAGCTCTTTCACCGAGTGCTGGGTCGGTTTGGTTTTCATTTCACCAGCAGCCGGAATATACGGCAGCAGGGTCAGGTGAATGAAAATAGATTGTCCGCGCGGCAAATCATTGCGCAATTGGCGGATGGCTTCGAAAAACGGCAGGCCTTCAATATCGCCGACCGTGCCACCAATCTCGCACAGCACGAAGTCGACATCATCAACATCGGTGGTGACAAAGTTTTTAATCGCGTCAGTGACATGGGGAATCACCTGCACCGTGCCGCCGAGATAATCGCCGCGCCGCTCTTTGGCGAGAATATCGCGGTAAATCTGGCCGGTGGTGACATTGTCGCCACGGCTGGCCGGTACGCCGGTGAAGCGCTCATAATGGCCGAGATCGAGATCCGTCTCAGCACCATCATCGGTGACATAAACCTCGCCATGCTGATACGGCGACATAGTGCCGGGATCGACATTGAGATAGGGATCAAGTTTACGCAGTTTTACCCGATAGCCACGGGCCTGTAACAGGGCGCCTAACGCCGCTGAAGCCAGACCTTTTCCGAGGGAAGAAACCACACCGCCAGTAATGAATATATATCGCGCCATGGGATTGAAACCTACGCCAAAGAATCGATTCGGGCGAGTCGAAAAACATCTGCGGCAGATTTATCCGCATGTTTATGTGTGAAAAAAAATTAGGCGGGCGGCAAAGCCCCGGAATTATTCAGGTGTCGGCAGATCGCTGTCGTCCAGAACAGGGGCTGGCGCGAAAATCTGGTTCTTGTTGGTGTCTTCAATCACCGAATCAAGAATCGATGATTTGTTTTCCATTGTGCCAATCACCGTCAGGCCAATGCTGGTCAGGAAGAAAATGCCAGCCAGAATACCGGTTGAGCGCGACAAAGCATCGCCCAAACCACGGCCCGTCATCAGCCCATTATTGCTGTTGCCGCCAATGCCCAACGCACCGCCTTCGGAGCGTTGAAGCAAAATCAATATAATCATTGCCACGGCAATCATCAGATGGATGACCAGTAGAATGGTGGACATTTGGAAACTCCTAAAATTTCCGGTGTTTTAGACCATAAAATGAGGTTTGGCCAGTGTTTTAACCTAAGCTTTGTAAGCCGCTAGAATCCCGCTAAAATCCCTCGCTGTTAGGCTGGCGCCGCCAACCAGAGCGCCGTTTACATGCGGCACCGCCATCAGCTCATCAGCATTGCTCGGCTTCACCGAACCGCCATAGAGAATCCGCATTGTGCTGCCCGCTTCGCCAAACCGGCGTTGCAGGGCTTTGCGCAGGGCCAAATGCACTTGCGCCACTTGCTCAACAGTCGGGGTCAAGCCGCTGCCAATCGCCCAGACTGGCTCATAGGCAATCACCGTATTCGACGCGGTGCAGCCATCCGGCAAGGAGCCGCGCAATTGTTTGCCGACGACTTTCAGCGTGTCGCCCGCTTTGCGCTGTTTTAATGACTCGCCAATGCACATAATCGCCGTCAGCCCGGCCCGATGCGCCGCCTCGACTTTGGCTTTCACTTGTTTGTCGGTTTCGCCATGGTCGCTGCGCCGCTCTGAATGGCCGACAATCACCGCGCTAGCGCCAGCCTCTTTCAGCATTTCGGCACTGACGTCACCAGTATGGGCGCCAGATACAGCGGCATGGCAATCTTGCCCACCGAGTGCCAGCTTGCGGCTCGCCTTCAGGCTGGTGCGCAAGGCCGCCAAACGCGACAGCAGCGTGGCTGGCGGGCAAATCATCGTGTCACAGGCATATCTATGATTACCGCTGAGGGTTTTCACCAATGCCCGCACTTGTTTCATGTCGGCGCCAGTGCCATTCATCTTCCAATTGCCTGCCACAAGCGGGCGAAGTTTGGTTTTTACTGTTTTCTTGGTCATTCGAATCTCCCGAATCTGATGTCTTTTCATAACGTGTTAGAAGATGCGTGTCACCCGCTTGCCGACCAGCCTCTGGTTGACTATGATGCGAGCGCAAATCGGCCACGCGCCGATCTCAAACACTTATAGCTGAAAGAAAATCTCATGCTCGACACTATGCGTAAGTCAGCCAGCGGTATTGTTGGCATTTTCCTTATTGGGCTTTTGGTCGTCGCCTTTGCCCTCTGGGGGATTGCCGACACGTTTACCGGCTTCTCCACCTCGGTTCTCGCCAAAGTCGGAGATCAGGAAATTGAGCGTGAGGAATTTGCCGCCCGCTACCGCCAGCGCGTGCAAATTGTTCAACAAGAATTGGGCAGTCAGCTAACCCCAGAACAAGCCAGCGCGATGGGCATTTCGCAGCAGGTTATTCGCTCAATGGT
>JAHEIG010000101.1 GCA_024639515.1 Rhodobiaceae bacterium
CAAGGCGAGGTGAAAATCGCTAATAATCAACTCGATGATTTGGTGCTGCTGCGCTCTGACGGCTCGCCCACCTATATGCTGTCGGTGGTGGTTGATGACCATGATATGGGCGTCACCCACATTATTCGAGGCGACGACCATCTGACCAATGCGCTGCGGCAGACGCAAATTTACACAGCCCTTGGCTGGGCGCTACCGACATTTGCCCATATTCCGCTGATCCATGGTGCGGATGGCGCCAAATTATCCAAACGCCATGGTGCCTTGGGTGTCGATGCCTATCGTGACATGGGCTATTTGCCCGAAGCCATGCGCAATTATCTCGCCCGCCTCGGCTGGAGCCATGGCGATGACGAAGTGTTCACAACCTCGCAATTAGTTGAATGGTTCTCGTTGGCCTCGATCGGCAAGTCGCCGTCGCGCTTCGACACAGACAAGCTGGATAATGTTAATGGCCACCATATTCGTAGCCATGATGACGCTGCGCTGACTGACCTGGTATGCGGTCTGGAGCCGGATTTCGCCCCGCTAAGCCAAACCCTAACCCAAGCCATGCCGCTTTTGAAAGAACGCGCCAAATCGCTGCAAGACTTGGTCGATGGCAGTAATTTTTTGCGCGCCCAACGGCCTCTGACTATTGACGAAAATGCCGCGAAAGCTCTAGATAATGACACAAAGTCGCGTTTGCAGGCGGTTCACCAGCGTTTATCGGTGCTTACACAGTGGGCCAAAGCCGATATTGAGGCTGATTTGCGGGCTTATTTAGATGAAAATGGTCTAAAATTGGGGCAAATCGGACTTGGCTTGCGTGCAGCCCTTGTTGGCAACAAACAAGGCCCCGGAATATTCGATGTTTTGGCCCTTCTTGATCAACAAGAGGCGTTGGAGCGAATTGCCGACCAAATGAACTAAATCCGCCGTTGCGCTAGCGAAAAGCTAAGTAATGTGCTAAGAAGCGTCCAAATCAGAGACGGAGAAAGAGACAATTATGAGCGAACAGAAATCAGCTACCTTGAACAGCCTAGACCAGGATTTTAACTTTAATATCCATGAGGGTAGCGTCGGTCCGAGCGTCATTGATGTGTCGTCTCTGTATGGCCAAACCGGTCAGTTCACCTATGACCCAGGCTTCACCTCAACAGCCAGCTGTAAGTCATCCATCACCTTTATTGATGGCGATGAAGGCGTGCTTTTGCACCGTGGCTACCCTATTGAGCAACTGGCCGAAAGCGGCAGCTTTATCGAGACCTGCTATTTGCTGCTAAATGGCGAATTGCCAAATGCCACGCAACTGTCTGAATTTGAAAACGCCATCACCAATCACACCATGCTGCACGAGCAAATGAACCGCTTCTTCCACGGTTTCCGCCGTGACGCCCACCCAATGGCGATTATGGTTGGTGTTGTTGGGGCGTTGTCTGCTTTCTATCACGACAGCACAGACATTAATGATCCGGCGCAGCGCAAAATCGCCAGCCGCCGCTTGATTGCGAAAATTCCAACCATTGCCGCCATGGCTTACAAATATTCAGTCGGTCAGCCTTTTGTCTATCCGCGCAATGATTTGGACTATGCCTCTAACTTCCTGAACATGTGCTTTTCTGTGCCATGCGAAGATTTTGAAGTCAGCCCTGTTCTGGCCCGTGCCATGGACCGTATTTTCATTCTGCACGCCGACCATGAGCAAAACGCCTCAACTTCAACCGTGCGTCTGGCCGGTTCATCAGGTGCCAACCCGTTTGCTTGTGTGGCTGCGGGCATTGCTTGCTTGTGGGGTCCATCGCATGGTGGCGCCAATGAAGCGGCCCTCGACATGCTGTCTGAAATCGGTTCGGTTGATAATATTCCAGAATTTGTCGCCCGCGCCAAAGACAAGGATGATCCATTCCGCCTGATGGGCTTTGGCCACCGGGTTTATAAAAACTACGACCCGCGCGCCCGTGTGATGCAGAAAACCTGCCACGAAGTGCTGACAGAGCTGGGCATTAAAGACGACCCGCTCCTCGATGTGGCGATGGAACTTGAGCGCATTGCGCTAAGCGATGAGTATTTCATTGAGAAAAAACTCTATCCAAATATCGACTTCTATTCAGGCATTACCCTAAAAGCCATGGGCTTCCCGACAACAATGTTCACCGTGTTATTTGCACTGGCCCGGACTGTCGGTTGGATTGCTCAGTGGAATGAAATGGTCGAAGACCCAAGTCAACGCATTGGTCGCCCACGTCAGCTTTATGTTGGCGCCGCGACACGCGACTATGTCGACATCAACAAACGCTAAAACAGCTAGACGGTTTCAGACGACGCAAGTTTAAGGGTAATCTCGGCCGCCCGTTGAGCCGGTGGAAGCCCCTCATAGCTTAATGCCGATTGCAGCTCAGCGAGGTTGCGCCGGCATTTTTGGTTGAGCTCATCATCAAGCAATAAGTCCCGTAACGTCGGTGTGATAAAGGCCGGTTTGCACCGCCCTTGCAAGAACTCCTGCATCACCGGCTTGTCGAGAATAAGATTTGGCAACACGGTCGATGGCACTTGCAAGATGCGCAGCAACAGCGAGCCGAACCAGCCCATATTATAGGCGCCAATCGTCGGCAGCCTCGCCAACCCAAGCTCTAGGGTCGCCGTGCCGGTCGAGGCCAGCGCCGCGCGACTGGCTTTGAAAGCGGCGATCTTTTCCGCCTCATCGTCAATCAAAATCGGTTTCACCGGCCAATCAGCGGTCATCTCAGCAATTTTCTCGCGGGTATGTGCGACCACAGGCAGGGCGAGTTTTAGGCCATTTATCTCAGCCGCCAAAGCCGCCACCACCTGCCCGAACACCGGCGTCAGCGCTTTAATCTCGCTAAAACGACTGCCCGGCAACACCGACAAAAGTGTGTCGGTTTTTTTGATATTATGCATGGCGGCGAAATCTGGCAGCGGCTCCAGCGCCTTCATCCAGTCAATCACTGGATGGCCGACAAAATGGCACGGCGGGCCGTCATAGGCGTCGAATATCTCGCTCTCGAAAGGCAGAAACGCCATCACCGCATCGAAATAGCCGCGCATTTTGCTGGCCCGCCCGCGCCGCCAGGCCCACACTTGCGGCGCCACATAGCAGATAATCTGTAGGTCTGGCCGCAGCTTCTTCACCCGTTTGGCAACCCGATGGTTAAACTCGGGGCTATCAATCAGCACCATGACATCGGGCTGGCTGGCCAGTGCATGAGCCACTGTGGCGTCGACGAATTTGAATAGTTTTGGCAGTTTCGGCAGAATTTCTTTCAAGCCCATCAGGGCAATCTCA